>JBBSPQ010000040.1:0-9166 GCA_038258585.1 Pseudomonadales bacterium | reverse complement strand
CCGCATCGGCGGCGCCGTCCAATCCCTCTGTTGCCGGCAACAACTCAACACTGAAATCAGCATCAGCAGAGTTATCGAGAACCAAATTACGATTGAGGCGAAAGGTAAATTCCTGCGAGCCGTCTGCACTGGAGGCACCGGTGGGCAGGGTCAAAGTGTCTTCAACGGTGATACTGCTTTGAGCCGGGTCAAGACGCACAGTCAGTTCATGATGCAACACCTCTTGCGCCTGAACTTCAACGCAAGCGAGTGTTGACAGAATTGAGATCAGACCTACCACTTTCGCTCTTGTTGGTTGCTGTACCCTCATGACACCCTCATTCAAATCAGTCACCGAACAGCAATTCCATTGCTCTTTCGTGATTCCAATCAGCCATGAATATCTGCGAAGTGCCATCGTCGGTGCGAGTGCTGCTCCACGCCAGTTTGTCTCCCTGAGGAGTGAACACCGGCAGGATATCGGTGCCGTCAGTGTTCGTCACTCTGATCGGATCGTGCTCACCCAAAGTATCGACCATGAACAGTTCGAAGTTGGCGTGGCCAAGGACATTGCTGGAATAAATGATGTAGTCACCGCTCGGATGAAAATAGGGTCCCCAGGACACCATTGCGGAATCGGTGAGTTGACGCTGATTACTGCCGTCGACATCCATGGTCCAGATTTCTGCGCTGTTGCCATCAGGGTTGAAGCGACGCCAGACAACTTGCTGGTCGTCCACACTGAAGAATGGTCCACCGTCATAGCCTGGTGAATGGGTCAGCTGAGTCACATTGCTGCCGTCCGCATCCATGATGTAGAGATCCATGAAGTAAGAGGCATCGTCTTTGAACAGTCGCTGTTCCGCTAGGCTCAGGGGGCGGCTGTAGGCTTCTCGATTGGACGCGAAGAGAATTTTTTCCCCATCAGCAGAGTAAGACCCTTCGGCATCATAGCCGCGCGCATTGGTCAGATTGATAAGGTTGCTGCCATCGCTATTGGCTTGATAGATGTCGTAGTGTTCGTCGTAATCCCACGAGTAGGCTCGCTCCATACCACTTTCGCGCATGGCGATTTCACGCTGCTGTTTACCTGTCGCGTCGGGATCGTCATGAGTCGATGCAAATATTACTTTGGCCTCTAGTGGATGAATCCAGGAACAGCTAGTCAATCCAGTTCCCGGGGATACTCTGGATGTATCTCCCGTTGTCAGATCACGCACGTAAATCTGATAGAAAGGATTATCGCCTTCAAGCTCAGCCTGATAGATCAGGCGATTGCCATCGGCACTGAAGTAACCTTCGCCCGAACGTTTACCTTCAGTAATCAACTGATGGGTATTCAGTAACAGCTCGCTTTCGTAAAGGGGGCCTTCGGGCATTGCAGCCGGCGCACTCATCGCAGTCGCACCCGCAGTGCCGTCCGCACTGGCGACCGCTGCTTCCGTGGTCGCTTCCGTGATCATGGAAGCAGCCGGCATTTCATGGTCAGCCGTCTCCCGTGTGTCAGGGCTGCAAGCCACGACCATCATACTCAACGAAAGAATTCCCATCTTGAAGTTACGCATGTTTTCCACCCATTAATTTAACCAGCACTGGTCTTATCGCAGCTTAAACGATTTGTCAAAAGAAAACGGGCAACCCCCGAAAGAGTTGCCCGTCTTTTAACTCAAATCCTGACTAAAGGATTCTTAGAACGTCTTGCGCAGACCCAGTTCGAACGTACGTCCGAGTGGGTTGCCAATACGAGGATCGTAGCCGAGTTCCTGACGGGACTCGGGTGGATCTTCATCAGTCAGATTCACAATCGATGCGGTGACGGTGAGCCATGGCAGATCCACTGTATAGTGGAAGTCTGTCGTGATCCAGTCATCAACGTTGACACCGTAAGTGGACGCTGCGAAAGGCAGCAATGTACCTGGCTGACGACCCCCAGGTGTCAATGCAGAATCACCTACACGAGAACCATCCGCATTATAGTAACGATCGTCTTTTACACCCTTGATGTAGTTAACTACCAAGCGGAAATTGTGATCCCCCTGCGAGTAGTTGGTGCTGAAATTACCGCGCCACTTTGATACCGCATTAGCGATAGTGGCGAAGTTTAGATAGCCCAGACGATCAGCACCTGGATCTAGCACATAACCGTCGAGAGACGTTTCTGTGAACTCGAATTTGCTGATGCGAGTTGCAGTCAACGCAAATCGAATGTCACCACGGTAGATCGGGAAGCTGTAGTTAGACTGAATGTCGTAACCTTCAGTCAACTGACCAGGTCCGTTGCCGTAGTTAGTTTGGACTGCGGCAAAGTCATTTGCCGATGTCACACCTTGCACACAGGAACCGTTGAATACGACTCGACCGGCCAAGGGATGCGCACAATCAGCCAGCGCTGTGCCATTGGTTGGTACGGTAGCCGAACCGGTTGGAGAGATATGGAACACGGCGCTTGCGATTTCGTTCGCAGACGCGAGCAGTCCCAGTTCTTTCTCGGTTTCGATATTGAAGTAATCAACAATCAACTGGAATCGACTGTCATCAGTGAAACCCTGTGACTGCCAGATTGCTCCTGCACCCCAGACTGTCGCTGTTTCAGGCTCGATGCCGCTGTTGGTGACAGTTTGCGCACCACGCCAGTTACCGCCTGCGATGGTGTAACTGTTAGTGCCGTTAGTCACTTCACCAGGAATTACACCTGCGCCAGGAGCCTGATAGTTTGTGCCATAGGAGCCACGGAATGACAGGTTCTCTGTCGCATCCCACTTACCGGAGACTTTGTATACGGTCGCATCCAGACCACCGCTGAATTGTTCGTAGCGAACCGCCGCAGACATGTACAGTGAATCCAGAATTGGCAAACTCAACTCACCAAAGTATGAGTTTTGATCCTGATTTGTCGCATCCGGGACGTTGGTTCCAAAGAACTGGAATGGACCAGGACCATCCGGAGTACAACCGTTGTACAGCGGATCCAATGGGTCACGTGGCACTTGGCCTTCGCTGGCTGGCACCTGACAAGGCATGCCACCGTTGTAGATTGGATCCGGCACTGTCTCACGGTTCTCTGTCTTACGGAACTGAGCACCAGCACCCCAACCCACGCTGCCACCAGGGAGTTCCAGCGGCGTTTCACCACTAAACACGAGGTCAGCGGTCACGTTCCAGTTGGTATCTTCTGAGTAACGATCGTTGAACAACCACGACACCAACTCGTCCGAGTTCTCCGCACCAGGAACATAGCTCGGGTTTGCAAGACCAAGTACTGGCTGGCCGGCAAAGTTGGATGCGAAGGGGTTATACCAGGAACATCCCGCGCTTCCGGCCATGGCTGGATTCTGGGTGCCGAAACGATTTGGATCCAGATCTTGAACGTTACAGCTTGCGCCGCCAAAACCATTCAGTGCCTGTTGCACACGATAGAGCATCATGTCCGGGCTATCTGCCACCAGATTGGACTGATTGTAAGTCAACCCGAAATCATAGCTGATGCCATTGCTCATCTCTAATTTTGTACGGCTTCTGGAACGAAAAGAGCAATTTTTTTTCAAAGAACTAACGGTGATATACTTCATCAATTTTATTGATATTGGAGATGAAAAAAGCGTAAAAATGTGCGGCTAAGAGAGAGATGTATAACGACGAATCGAAAACTCTGCGACTATTTACCAACATCACCACAAAATGTAGAGTGCTGACTTCAATCGCTCCAAGGGAGAAAATAATGCCTAAACTTCTGGCGTTCGCTTTTATAATTCTTTCCTTTCCCTCATTCGCGCAGCCCGGTCGCCTTGATCTGATGAACATGGAACAGAAAGTCGAGGCAGGAGAGTCCTATCACCACCAACTTTCAACGCCCATCGAGCCGTTTCGCATTATCGGCAACATCTATTACGTTGGCGCATTGAACATAGCGTCCTACCTCATCACCACTCCGGAAGGCCATATCCTAATCGACACCGGTGTCTCAGAAATGGGACAGACGATCAAAAACAATGTGGAGCATTTGGGCTTCAATCCGAGCGACATCAAAATAATGTTATCCAGTCACGCGCACTTCGATCACATTCAGGGCCATGCGGTGATGCAGCGATTGACCGGTGCACTGGTCATGGCTTCAGATGCCGACGCCGATGCGCTGGAAGCTGGAAGGGACCTTTCTCCGCTGGGGTTTGAAGGCTGGGAGCCTGTAAAAGTCGATAGACGTCTGGAAGATGGGGAGAGTGTCAGTCTCGGCGGTGTCACCCTAACGCCAACCGTTGCTGCCGGTCATACGCCCGGCTGCACAACATGGAGTCTTGACACAGAAGACAGCTCGGAGCCTTTCAACGTCGCGATATTCGGCTGTAACGGTCCCAATGACGGTGTTCAGCTACTCAATAATCCACGATTTCCGATGCTAATCGAAGATTCACTCGCCGGTTTCGACAATCTCGCCAGACTGACCCCGGATATTTACCTGACTGGGCACCCCGAACAGCCCTTCGCCGATATTGTTAACCTGATGCGAGTGCAGGTTCGGCCTCATCCACTCCTGCAGCAACAGCCTTGGCAGTCCCTCATCGCCGACCGACGGGCCGCCTTTTTAGAAAGAGTTGAGGCCGAAAGAAATCAATAGACGTTAAACGAACAACCCCAGCTTTTTGACCGGTAGACAAATGGCACCTGCAGGACTACCTTTTACGTTCTCGCTGAAAAGGTCCATGCCAATAGGCATGGTTGCTCCACAACAAAAATAAGGAGATCTCCATGCACAGCCGCTTGCAACGTCTCATAGTCAATTCCCCGCTACTCATCGCGCCGCTACTTGTAGCACCATTTTTGCAGTGCCTTCCAGCGCTCTCGCTCAAAGCGATCAATCGTACGCCACCTACATAACTGCAGAGCAATGGCGGACTGTAAATGAGTTGCCTGGCGTGGACCGGCAGATCGTGAGTCGCGACATTGGCAAGTTGAATTTATCAGTAGGCATTATTCACCGTGGCGCCGTGGAAAAAGGAAGCGCTCAGACAAATGCAAATGTCCAGCGCCCTTGCGGAGTGAACAGCAGCAATCGCGACAGCGGTGCACGTGGCATCATGCATTTGAATCAGACAGAAACCTACATCATCGCCTCGGGCTCTGGCACTCTGGTGACCGGCGGTCAGATTCTGAATGGTGAGTCGTCAGCCCCAGACAGTAACGTCACTCTGGTGCTCAACGGTCCGTCCTGCAGCGGGATGATCGTGGGAGACTGGGTAGCCAAACATGTCATGGAAGGCGACGTCATCATTATTCCGGCAGGCACGCCCCATGGCTGGCTTGAGGTTCCGGTACACGTGGACTACATGAGCGTACGTCCCGATCCGGATCGCGTGCTATCAGATGCATACATTAATCCTGCACTCGGCGATGACTTCAAGATCAAGACCGAATAAATGCATGAGTTTCCGACGCACCGAGACACTGACGCTAAATTGATTGGCGCCGGTGTCTCGGGCATTGCGAAGCTCACTAACGCATGAACAACATTTCTGAATACTTCGGCAACGGCCAGTGGTCGTCAGCGACCAGCATTTCGAGCGCATCTGCAGAGACACGCAGTTTGTCCATCAACGGACGAATTTGGCCAGCACAATAAGTCATATGTGCCTCGGTTGAAGCGAACAAATGCTTAGCCAGCGCTTTCTCAAGTTTTGCGACGTTCTGCATCATGCTATTGCAGTCTTTTGCAATTGCAGAGGCCGTAGAAATATCGAACTTTATCTTCAAATCCGCCATGTTCAGACCCGTAGAAGATAGCTCCGCGAGATAGCTGACAGTCGCCGGATAAATAAGTGTCGTGGCCATATTGATCATCAACTTAGCTTCTACTTCAATGGACAGGATGTACTGTTCCGCATAAACCTCGAAGCGGCTTTCCAACTCTTTCTCGGTCAACACGCCGGTACTTGCGAAGAGGGCTTGAACTGCTTTTGACTTCAATGCCGGAAGCGCATCGGCTGTCGTAGGAAGGTTCTGCAAGCCACGCTCTTCCACCGCCATCTTGTGCCACTCCGGTGAGTATCCGTTGCCACCGAACACAACCTTGTCATGCGCTTTCAACAATTTCTTCAGAACACTGAGCACCGCATCGCCCTTGCTACTGCCTTTCTTGAACAGGGCTTCCAGTTCATCAGCAATCCAATTCAATGAATCCGCCAGCATGGTGTTCATCGCGACCAATGGGCCTGAGACCGATTGCGAGGAACCTACCGCGCGGAATTCGAAACGGTTCCCCGTGAATGCAAAGGGAGAGGTTCTGTTGCGATCCCCAGGATCACGTTTGAATTTCAGAATCTGGGAAAGACCAAGATCCATCATCCCGCCATCATTGCTTACACTCACCTTGCCAGCCTTGATGTCCTGATAGACCTGTTCAAGCTGATCGCCAAGATAGACCGATAGAATGGCAGGTGGCGCCTCGTTCGCTCCCAAACGGTGATCGTTGGACGCACTGGCGATCACCGCGCGCAGCAGTGGGCCAAATAAATGCACTCCTCGAATCACGGCACCACAGAACACTAGAAAGTTAAGATTTTCGTGTGGCGTAGTGCCTGGATCAAGAAGATTACCCTGAGTCGCGTTCCCGACTGACCAGTTGACGTGTTTACCTGAGCCGTTGACACCGGCGAAGGGTTTCTCATGCAGAAGACAATGGAAGCCATGTTTCTTGGCCGTCATCTTCATCACTGTCATCAGCAACTGTTGATGATCGGCGGCCACATTGGCGGCTTCGAAATACGGTGCAATTTCGAACTGACCGGGCGCCACTTCATTGTGATGCGTCTTGGCAGGAATGCCGAGACGATAGAGTTTGTCTTCGAACTCCTGCATGAATACCTGAACGCGCGCTGGAATAGCCCCGAAATAATGGTCGTCAAACTGCTGACCTTTGGCTGGTGGCGCACCAAATAGTGTTCTACCCGACATTAGAATATCCGGGCGGCTGGCGGCAAAGTTGGAGTCAATCAGGAAGTATTCCTGCTCAGCTCCGCAACTGGAGTTTAGGGAATCAATCTCGGTTTCGCCCATCAACGCGAGCACCCGCTGAGCCGCTTTGTTCATTGCGTAATTGGACCGCAGCAGAGGAATCTTCTTGTCCAGCGCCTCGCCGGTCCACGACATGAACACACTCGGAATCATCAATGTGGAGCCGTTGTCGGTGTGCATGATGTAGGCCGGACTGGTCGGATCCCAAGCAGTGTAGCCTCGTGCAGCATTGGTCATACGGATACTGCCGTTAGGGAAGGACGAACCGTCCGGCTCGCCCTTTATCAAAAGGCTGCCTGTGAATTCCGTGATCGCCCTGCCATCGCTGGAAGTGATGATAAAACCATCGTGCTTTTCAGCAGTTGCATTGGTCATCGGATAGAAGATATGGGAGAAGAACTTCACGCCCTTGGCCATAGCCCATTCTTTCATCGCAGCGGCCACCATGTCCGCAGTTGCAGGCTCCAACGCTTCGCCAGTCTGCACTGTCTTTTTCATCGCCTTGACGGCGCTCTTAGAGAGAGCGTTCTCCATGGCAGCAATGTTAAAAACATCACAAGCCCAGATGTCTTTCAGGGGCTCAGGCGTGGTGACGGGAACAGGTTCCCGATTGGTGATTTCAAAAATTGCTTGAAGCCGGGCGGTGTTTCCACTCATTGAAATTTCCTCATTTAGTTTCTTATATGGCTGTAAGTCTACAAAACCAGTTATCCCGGCTTATTAAAGGAATGCAGCAATAAGCGAACCAGTTGCGACGTATCCAGAAAAATAGCAAAAACAGAACGGATGATTAGCTGATTAATCAATAAATGTTCAAACTGAAGCGGTTTGATCGTGCGGCGCGAGTCCAATTCGGGCATTGAGAGCTCTTTTTCGGTGCACAATCCTGACCGACACGCTACCAGAGACAGCACGTGATACTCAGTTTGGTAATTACTTTGCAAAAATTAAATGCAGAACTGCAGCGTTTTAATTGCCAAATGTAGACTGCAATTTGAGCACACACGGGAGTGGTGCATTGTTGTTTTGCAATGCCATACAAGGAGATAAGAGTGAATTTACTCGCAGCACGATTACTCGCAGCAGCCGTTGCCAGTTGTTATGCCACGGCAGCATCAGCAGCAGATTCAAAGGGAGCGATCACCCTGAATCTTGAGAATGATCTGTTCGGAGCAGGCAACGATCGCCACTATACCCACGGCGGCGAGATGACTATGTGAGCGACACCTATCAACCGTCATGGCTATTGAATACAGTCTCGAAGCTGCCATTCTATGAAACCACAGCAGCCACGAGGGTGAGCTGGGCACTAGGTCAGAAGATCTACACGCCTTCCGATTTGAGCCGAAGTGATTTGATTGTGGACGACAGACCCTATGCGGGCTGGCTCTACACCAGCCTGGGTTTGATAACGGACAATCGCGAGGGGTTGCGCCATCTGGACAAACTCGAACTGGTTCTCGGCACGACGGGGCCAGACTCCGGTGCCGAGTCTTCGCAGCGGCAGGTTCACGAATTCACCGACTCCGAGCCACCGCGGGGCTGGGACAATCAGCTCGACGATGAAGTGACCATCGATCTTCTTTATCAAAGACAATGGACACTACCAATAATCGATAACTATATTGATGTGGTGCCCACAGCGGGTTTCGATATCGGCACAGCGATGCGCTACATCAATACCGGTCTGACCTTGAGAATGGGGTCAGGCACCAATTCCGACTATGGTCCCCCTTTGATCAGACCTAGCTCTCCTGGCAGCGGCTATTTCCGCTCGGAACAATCCTTCTACTGGTATCTATTTGCTGGCGTCAACGGTCGCTATGTCGAACATAATCTCTTTCTCGAAGGCAATTCCGATGGCGACAGTTATGGCGTTGAAATCGAGCGTTGGGTAGGGGACGTGCAGTTGGGCGCTGTAATGGGGGCGGGCAACTGGCGCCTTACACTCACCAACATCGTCAGGACCAGAGAGTTCAAGATTCAGGACGAACCGGATGAATTTGGATCCATCGCCATTTCATACCGGTTTTGATACTCAGTTGCCTACTTTATCCCACTGGGTAGTGGGTGGAGTCGGCGCCGCTGGCGCAGTGTCGGTCACTGGTCTGAACGCTTCACTATAAAGGAAGAAGTCAGTCAGCATCGCACGCACGTGAATGGAGGCATTGAGGTTGTCGAT
>JBBSPQ010000039.1:0-9279 GCA_038258585.1 Pseudomonadales bacterium | reverse complement strand
GAATAGCACGCCGAATTCTTGGATAGGTACCGCAACGGCAGACATTGGTGATTGTGTTGTCGATGTCGTCGTCACTGGGATTTGGGTTGTTGGCCAGCAACGCCGAGACGGCCATGATCATGCCGGATTGACAGTAACCGCACTGAGGTACCTGATGGTCAATCCACGCTTGTTGGACAGGATGCAGAGTTGCCCCAACATTGGTCGCGAGACCTTCAATTGTCGTAATGTCGGCGCCCTCAACGGTGCTTACGGGAGTCACACAACTGCGTACGGGGCTGCCGTTGATTTGAACAGTGCATGCGCCACATGCTGAAACACCACAGCCAAACTTGGTGCCAGTGAGTCCTAACTCATCGCGCAGAGCCCACAGCAACGGCATATCTGGCTCGACATCCAGTTCTCGCTCTACTCCGTTTACCCGAAAAGTTGCCATGACTGATTACCCCTGTTTTGTAAATAATGTTGCACTCGTAAGTAGCGCCGAAAAGATGTTCTAACGTAGTGTTTTAAGATTGGAAAAGGCACATCCAGAACAGGACGTGCCAATGAAGCAATTGGATTGTCAGCGAGCATATAGCAGTTTATGAACGCCTTCAATTTGATCTGGAGGACTGTGATGATCGTCATGTCACGGATTCTTTCAATTTTGAGAAATCAGTCAGGTATGGAGAAAAAAGTCACTGAACAGATTCAGATTATCGTTGACTCCGAGGGGATTACAGCCAAAATAGCGCAGCGTTACAGATTTACTCAAATGACAACTGTTCAATACCGGACAAGAGAAAGGGGAAAACATGAAAAGAATAATCAAGGGCTCCATCATCGTTGCTGCAGCCCTCTTAATTGCCGCTTGCGCGTCATCCATGCCGCCGAACCCATTAATAGGAATGTGGGATGTCAGTATCGATACGCCGGTCGGTGTAATGGCGGCCACCATCGACATTAAATCCGATATGACGGGTACCATGTTCTCCGATGACCTGGGTGCTGCAACTCTGGACAACGTCATGTCGGTAGACAACAGCGTCACTTTTCAGACGACTATTGATGCGCAGGGTCAGATGCTAACTCTGGATTTCACCGGCACAGTCGCTGGTGACACACTGGCTGGCAATTTCGACACAGATTTTGGTGCGATTGCTGTTACAGGTGTGCGCCAGTAAGTACTGACTGAAAGCGGGAGTTGCTCTCGTCTGCGACAGACTGTCGATGTTATCCATATCAGTTGGATAACATCGATCAGTTACTCCTTGGTATGATGGCCGACTATTGCCTTAACTAAGGAAAAACAAGTGACAAAAAATAATAAATTTCCGCGTTTTTCAGTTTATTCCCATCCTGTTTTTATCATTTTGTTTATCTCTAGTGTATCCGTATACGGACAGGACTACCGTATTCTGATCACCAATGACGACGGTGTCGAATCGGCGCTATTAGCGGCACTCGCTGAGGAGTTGTCCAAGATCGCCGATGTGACGGTGTCAGCTCCCAGAGAGAATCAATCCGGCATGGCGCAGGCCAGCAGCGGTGGCCCCTGACCGTTGAGGAGGTGCCCCACAGGGCGTTGTAGTACCTATAAACGTACCCAGAGAAGAACTGAAAGGGATTGTGTCACGACCAATGGGTGACTCCTACCTCGGCCCTTATACCTACGAGCTTGTCAGCGAAACGGACGGCATACGCCACTATGAACATCGTCGTGGAACCTCCGTCTCTGAAGATTCTACTACCGATACTTGGGCATATCAGAACGGTTATGTGACGTTGACTCCGTTGCGTCTTGATTGGACTGACTATGATTTGCTTGAAGCGATGAAGAGTTGGGAATTGCAACTAGGTAAATGATTCAAAAGCTTTCGGCGCTGGCTCTATGCCAGTCGTCTGCATAAGCCTCAGGAATGCTTGTAGTGAGTAGTTGACCACTGCTCAATGGCGTATTGATCTGATCAAAGTGCTTAAGATCTTTGCCAACCCGCTGGTAAAGATCGTTTGCTTGGAGTTTGCGTGGATCGTCATAACCGAGTGCGCCACAAAGCTCCAGAAATGCATGCACTGTGCCGTGGTGATAGTTGGCGGCACGAACTGATTTGCTATCGATGTCCACAGCACGATTTCTGATTGGGTCCTGAGTAGCAATGCCGGTGGGACAGTTGTTGGTGTTGCACGATTTCGACTGTACGCAACCGATTGCCAGCATCATGGCGCGGGCGGAATTTACTGTGTCAGCACCAACGGCAATCTTGCTGAGTATGTCGAAACCGCTGGCAGTTTTGCCGGCACTGATAAGGCGAATGTCATCTCGGAGACCCGCGCCTTTGAGTACTTGGTGGACAAAATAAGTCGCTTCCAGACAGGTCATTCCAAGTCGGTTCGAGAACTCCACTGGCGCTGCACCGGTCCCACCCTCGGCACCATCAATGGTGATGAAGTCAGGCATTATCCCGCTCACCAGCATCGCCTTCACGATGCTCATGAATTCGCTCTTTTTGCCAATGCAGAGTTTGAAGCCCGTTGGTTTGCCACCGCTCAAATCACGCAGTCGCTGCACAAATTCGAGCAACCCCAAGGGGGTGGAGAACTCCGGATGATTGGGCGGGGACTCCACAGTTTTTCCGACTTCCACCAGTCTAATGAGCGCAATTTCGGGTGTCACTTTAACACCAGGAAGCAGACCGCCATGAGAGGGTTTAGCCCCCTGAGAAAGTTTTATTTCTATCATCTTCACAACGTCATCGACTGCATTTCTTGCGAATGCGTCGTCGTTGAAAGTCCCGTCCAGATTACGGCAACCAAAATAGCCCGTGCCTATTTGCCAGATCAGGTCGCCACCATATTTACGATGATAAGCGCTGATGCTGCCTTCGCCGGTATTGTGAGCAAATTTGCCTATCGCGGCAGCCTTGTTGAGTGCGCTGATAGCATTGGCGCTGAGGGCACCGAAGCTCATTCCCGATATGTTCAGCAGAGAAGCACTGTAAGGTTGACGACACTGTGGGCCACCAATCATGACACGCGCTTTATGTTTCGGAACAATTGTCGCTTTAATGGAGTGGAATACGGTCAGATAGCCGTCTGCCATCAGATCCTGTTCTGTTCCGAAAGGCAGGGTGTCGTTGAGTTTCTTCGCCCGTCGGTAGATGAGATCGCGTGCCTCCCGGTTGAATGGCATTTCTTCAAGGTTGCTGGCGATGAAGTACTGACGAATTTCCGGTCGAATTACCTCAAACATGTACCGCAGGTTGGCAAGTACGGGATAATTTCTACGCAGATTGCTTTCGCTGATAAAGAGGTCATGAAGCCCAATCAGGAAAAAAAGCAGGCCCAGTACGATTGCCGTTGTCGGTGCCATATGCGTCTTTAGAGCGTGAGGCGTGAATGATCCATCTGTCGCACTGAATAGCCAAAAAACACTCAGAGAGAGCCATACCAAACTTGTTATCCAGTAAAAACGTACTGCGGGAGTCATAGCTCAATCCTGTCGGCGAACGCAAAGGGTGTGAGAGGTGGTTCGGAGTGAACCACCTCCTTTGCGGTTCACAGCCGCAGCAATAGGGTCACTGATGCTTCAGTATCGGTCTTTTCTCGTCCCACTGGAACTTCCGACTGATTTTTAACTTTGAATGTAAACTTCATGGACAGGTTCTCCATGATATCGGACTGGATAGAAGTTTCTGTACGGGTGATGCTGGATTGCTCACCTGCTTCAACACTCAGGTTCTGTTTGAATGTAGCGTTATCAGTTATGTTCCAGCTGAATTCGGTGGCTGCACGTATTACGCCTTCAGTGAAGTCCTCTTCGTCGGTGCTGGATGTTCTCACACCGCCCCCGAGCGTGTAGTTCCAATCCACGTTCTCGCGATTTCGCAGCAAATTTTGTCCGAAACTCACTGTTACGTCAGATTGACTATCATAGCCACTAAAACGGTCTTCTTCGTGGGCTGCTCGTGTGAGAATAAAGGTGTCTTCCGTCATGTTAAAGGTGGCGTCAGCCACTCCGTATACGCGTTGAGCGGAAAGTTCGTCTTCTTCAGAGGATCGAAATCCTTCCAGTGAGAAACCATATTCCCAAGCCTCCCTGAGCCAGGTTACGGTTCCTTTGAATTTGATGTTTTGGTTTTCAGTGTTACCGGAGGTGAATATGGCGCCCAGTTCCAATTCCGTAACAAGGGGGTCTTCTGCTTCCTGAGCGAATGAAATGTGAGAGAAAGTGGCAGCCAGAAAGCATAGCGCGGCAAGCCCTTTTCGAGTGGTTTTCTTCTGCATGGTTAATATTCCTGTCCATTTTTGATTCTTTAAAATTTCGGGCATTCTACAAGTTGATGCCGTAAATGGCGAACCCATTGGACACAAAAAAGGAGAGCAATTCCTTGCTCCCCTTCATTTTTGCTATCAACTCCATGCATTGAATGTTTGCCTGCGGCTGATCTTCAAAGTATTCGGATGGACCCAAGAATGCAGTCCAATGCAATCTGGAGATCCCTACTTTACCCGTGCGGCGCGGACTTCAACTTCGAGCAACCAGCCTTCAACGACTAGTCCGGCAATTTCAACTACCGATCGTACTGGCTTCATAGGGTTATCATCGACCCCGAAGAATTGTTGGTAACCACGGTTGAAACCAGCAAAATCAAATACACCATCAGCGCCGGCCACACCGAAAACCCGTACCTGCACGATATCGGACATCGACCATCCCTGTGCTTCCAGTGAAGCTTTGAATTTTTCAAAGATGTTGACGGTTTGCTGTTCCATGTCGCCATAGGTGCCATCGGCTTGTGGTGAGGCTCCGCTACCACTGAGATAAAGGGTGTCTGCTCCAGCCGGGATCATGATTGTATTGTAAAAATTTCGGCCTTCGCCTTCGCGAATAATTTCCTGAGCGTTTACAGCACCCGTCAGCGCGGACGTAATCAGGACAGAGGCGGAAAGTAACTTAATGAGTTTTAACATAATGAGGTCCTTTAGATTTTTCCAATTGTATTAGTTCAGCGTCCCAGCGTATTAATGTAGCTGACCACGTCGATGATTGCTTGGTTGTCGGAGAGACCAGTGGTCATTGCGCGCATCATGGGGCCATAAGTGTCGAGAGGATCAGCACCCCGAATGCCTGCTTTGAAATTCTTTAGTTGTGTGACTAAGTACCAATCGTTCTGGCCTTGCAGCGCGGGAGCATTCATTGCCACATTGCCCTGTGCCATGTCGCCGTGACAACTTATACAGGCTTGGAATAGTTGACGACCTTTATCGACATTCCCACCAGCGATAGTTGGTTCAGCAGGCTTGTAGTCCCAAGTGCCAGCCCACTCAACAACGTCAGCAATATCGGAGTCGCTCAAGATTGCAGCCATCGGCTGCATTTCCATGCCTTCTGTGTCGTCCGGGTGTTTGCCTCGGCCGCCGGCACGAAACAGTTCCAATTGTCTTTTTAAATACCAGGACTCCATTCCAGCGAGGCGTGGGGCTTGAATGCCTTCGCTGCCCACGCCATCGGTACCGTGGCAGGTAAAGCAAAATCGATGACCAACGCTTTCGTGCGGTTCAGCAGCCGACACACTGACAGAGGCCATTGCCATCAGTGACGAGGCGGCACAGACACGTAATACTTTGCGCAACATTCTTTCATACTCCTTGAGATTGGAGGGCGCCACCGAAGTGGCACCCTCCACATTACTGACAGTACTTCGTTTTCCTGCAGGCTTAGAATTCAGCCTTTACGCGCGCATACACGAAACGACCGTTGGGGCTGAATGCACCACCTGTGAGGTACTTGTTGCTTGAGCTGGCGCTGAGATCGACGGCACGCACTTTCTCAGGCTTGGTGTTGAGCAGGTTGTCTGCGCCCACTACGAAGGTGTAGTTGTCGCGGAACGTGTAAGCAACTTCGCCACTGAAGATGGTCTTGTCGCCGACCCAGTAGTCACGAGTAGCATCAGCACTAGACGGCACTGAGAAATACTCATCGTAGTAGTTCGCCTGCAGCGTGAAGCGGAAGTCACCCAAGGTGTGGTTCGCGCGGAAGTTACCACGGTTAGCTGGAATGCCGTCTTCCAGGTCAGCGATCGTAGCGCGAGTGAGCAATCCCGGTGTGAAACTATCCAACGTTTGCTGAGTCCACGCCCATGACGCGGCAAAGTCAGTGCGACCGAAGTCATTCCAATCCATTGACCACGAACCCACTACCTCCACACCTTTGTTAGTGGTGGACATGTCGTTGGTGTAGTAGTTGAAGGATTCGATGCTACGTGCTCCTGAAACACCGGAGGCCTCTAGCTCTGCAGCGATCGCAGGCGTGATGTCGAAGGTAGAGGAGTTCAAGATACGATCTTCCAACTCGATATAGTAGTAGTCAACCGTCAGGTCGAGTCGACCGATTTCTGTTGTGAAGCCGATACTGAGGTTTTTAGCCTTCTCTGGTGTCAGAGCCTGACCACCGAAACGCTGAGCGATCGGGTTGGTGGGCGGGATCTGGCCTTGGGTGACCGGGATGCTGTCGACAACACCGGTGCTGATGTTGGAGATGTTAGCCTGACCGGGTGAGGGAGCACGGAAGCCTGTGCTTACAGTGCTACGGATGTTAGTCGTTTCAGTCAGTGCATAACGAGCCGTTAGCTTGCCATTGGTGGTGTCGCCGAAGGTGTTGTAGAAGTCTTCGTAACGGATTGCAGCACCCAGCAACAGTCTTTCAGTGGCGTCCACTTCGAGGTCAGCGTAAATAGCCCAGTTCTTACGATCCCACTTGCCCTGTTGGTCAGGACCGAAGCCTTGGAAACCGTCAGAGCCAACGCCAGCGCCTAGGTTTGAGTACGGTCCAATGCGGTAAGAGTCTTGGTCGTTATTGCCGACTTTGAATATCTCGCGACGCCACTCGAAGCCGTAGGCCACGTTCAACGGAGAGTACATGCCCACATCGAAAGGCGTAGACAGATCGATGTTTAAGTTGTTCTCAATCGTCGTGTAGATGCCTGGCTCGAAGCTGGTTGGAGAGGCAGGACCCATCGATGGATTGGTAGTATTGGAGATCAGGTAGGTCATCTCGGAAAAGCCGTTGCCAATGCTCACATCGTAAGTAGTGTCACGGGTTAACGAGCCTTTGATGCCAGTGACGTTGGAGGCGTCAGTATTCTTGCCACCGAATACCGGGGTATAGCCGCCAGGGAACTGCGTCAGAAATGTGAAGCATGTTGGATCAGCTTCGGCCGCCTTGCGTGCGGCAATGGAGCTGGTTCCAAACATAGCATTCGCGCCGCGCGGAATTGTTGGGCAAGTAGTGCCTGAACCTGGAGTGGTATCGAAGAACAACTGGTTAGCGCCGCTGGTGAAAACACCACCGCGGTTCTCTGGGTTACGGAAGAAGAAACCCAGCTCGACTTCCTTCTCGCTGTAGCCACCGAAAGAGTAGAAAGAGCTGTCTCCACCGAGATCGACGCCAAGGTTAGCAAACAGATTGAGGATTTCTGTGTCAGGCAAGCCTTGGTCTTGGGCGTTCACACGGACCGCTGTGTTACCGCGGTCGATAATGCCTTGAGCGTCAGCACGCTGAATGCTGCGGTCGCTCATCTTGTTGTCGGTCATGTCCATGCTCAGGCTCAAGAAGCCTGCATCTCCTAGAGGCAAGCCAACATTGGCGGCGACGTAGTTCAGCTCGCCGTCGTTGGTCTCTGTCAAGTAACCAGTCTTGTATTCGACCGAGAGGCCTTCGTTGTTTTCTTTGAGGATGAAGTTGATCACCCCTGCAATCGCATCTGAACCGTATTGTGCGGCAGCACCGTCGCGTAGAACTTCGACTTGACGCAGAGCGATAGGAGGAATTTGAGAGATATCAGCAAAGTGAGTGCCCTGATTACCGAACTGAACGGCGGCGGAACGATGTCGGCGCTTGCCGTTCACCATTACCAAGGTGTCGTCAGCAGGCAGGCCGCGCAGTGTGGCTGGACGGACTAGACTGTTAGAATCGTTGATGTCCTGAACGTCAACGTTAAAAGTTGGAACCAAGTTACGCAGCAAGTCGTTCAAATCAGCGGTGCCTTGATCCTGGAAGTCAGTTGCGGAGAACACATCAACTGGGGCTGCAGAATCAAGTGCAGTTCTTGGAGCGCGGCGTGAGCCGGTCACTACTACTTCTTCAATATCAGCACCTTGGGCTTGAGCCATGGCTACAGGGGCAATCGTGGCAGCTGCAACAGAGCCCAGCAAGGCGGCAACCGACGACATCGTCAGTAAGTTCGAAATTTTCATATTTATGTTTCCCTTAAATTTTCTCTATTTCTTGGTTTTTCGAAAGACGGTTTTGAATTCGCTTCACTATAGTGATGAAAGAACTCAATATAGTGATGAAGGAATTCAATTAAAAATAGCCGACTGATTATCGATAGCTAGGCCGAAAAAGTCCTCCTAAAAACATTCTGAATACCTCCTCAAACTCTGGAAAAGCCCGAATTCAGGGGGCTAGAGAAAGGGGGTGTGTGACTTGGCGAGGAAAATCGCCGTGGAGGAATGGGTAAATTTCTGTTCGAATCTGAGGCGAAGTGATGGGCATGGAGGACAGAATGCAGGCCATGTGATTGCAGATAATGAAAAGGATTGAAGAAATCAGAGGGTTTGTTACGACAAACCAAATTCTAGTTGAGAAGCTGCGCCTGCATTCTGGCGAGTTTGCGGGATTCCAGCTCTGACCATTCTTCGGGTGTCCAGAGATCATTCCGCGACATAAATGTGTCGGTTTCATAGGCTAGGCGGGATTTCTCACCAAGATGGACGCCTGTAATCGATTCCATAGCCATGACGCCTTCCATTAGCTGTCGTTGCCAGCTCTTACCTAGTCCCAACTCTTCCAGCAGAGCTTGATATTGAGGATTATCAACGACGCTTTGAGGAAAGTACTTTTCGGCCGTATGAGTGACGTTGAATAGGCGACGCTTTTGCAGTGGGTCGAGTCCTCGCCAAAGCACTGAACCGGTCTCAACGTCGCCAAGCATGAAACTAAGTGCCCCTCTATTGAAGTCGAAATCGCCCTCCCGGGACATGATGTCCTGATAGGCCTTATTTCCCAGCTGGATATCGCCATTCAGGAAGCCGATAACTGCCTCGCTGAAATGGGCAAGAATGCCTTCCGTATCAACTTCGCGCTGCCTGTTCAGGTACATCTCCGCTTGTCGGTAATCGCCGGCGAGAGCCAGATTGGTAGCAACAGTGCCGAGAAACGAGATGTGATAAGGGCGTTCCTGCAATTGCCCTTTCGCCGACAACAAAAGAGCGCGGGGAGGCTGAATATTGCTG
>JBBSPQ010000038.1:0-9381 GCA_038258585.1 Pseudomonadales bacterium | reverse complement strand
CCGCCAGTGGTGAATCCACAATAATTTGTAAATCCTTCCACTCGAATTTTTCAAAAT
This sequence comes from Pseudomonadales bacterium, assembly GCA_038258585.1. Lineage (GTDB taxonomy): Bacteria > Pseudomonadota > Gammaproteobacteria > Pseudomonadales > Pseudohongiellaceae > UBA5078. The sequence goes on along the minus strand of JBBSPQ010000038.1, from coordinate 9,324 downwards.
TCACTTTACCCCTGAAGGAACCAGCCTGCTGGCGAAGGGGCTCGCTTTTGGTTTGTTTTCTGCCATGAGTTACGTGGTGGATAATAGATTCAAGTTCATATAGCAACTCTTGCGTCCGCCCAATACTGAACGCTGGAATCAAAACCGTGCCCCCATCCCGCATTGCACTTTCCACCAACGATTTCAAACGCAAATGCCGCTCTTTCCGACTCTCATGCACACGATTTCCATAGGTGCTTTCAATCACCAGTGTGTCAGCTTTATAGGGGGCTTTTGGTGCCGGCAACAACGGCGCGTGTGGCGCACCCAGATCTCCGGAAAAGACTGTGCGATGAGATATCCACTTATCCTCAACACTGTCACGACATTGCAAATCCAGTTCAACATAAGCGGAACCAAGAATGTGACCCGCTCTTTGCAGGCGAATCTTCAACTTCAGCAAATCCTGATTCACCATCACATACCACTGATGATACTTGATAGGCATCAACTGACTCTCAACAGTCTCCAGAAAATTTTTGACAACTCGGGAATCACGAGTAAACCCAATCTTAAGTGCGTCCTCAATCACGAGAGGTAATAGTTTGGCGGAAGGAATGCTGCAGAAAATCGGGCCTTTGAAACCTGCAGCCAGAAGGTAAGGGATGCGACCAACATGATCGATATGCACGTGTGTCACTATCAATGCTCTGATCAGAGAGATATCAAATTCGATGTCGTGCTTTATTTTGCCATCCGCGAAAGCCTCCACCCCCTGAAACAACCCACAGTCGATCATCAGGTGAAGCTCTTCGCTAGCGATGTAACGGTGACAGCTTCCTGTGACGCCATCGGCGGCACCGTGATGAAGAAATTGCGGGTAGAATTCTTCCATTACCAACTCTCAGTGTAGACAGCTTCCGTAATCACAACGCTCCATCCGCCTCAGGCAAAACTGACTTAATGTCATAGACAACCTGCTCTTTCGTCGGACAAAGCCCAATTTCCATGAACTCCGCATGGGCCACCGCCAATACCACTGCGTCGTAATCGCAAAACTGAGGAAGTTTATCGCCGGGTAGCATGTCTATATCATATTCGTGCTTGACCTCCTCAGCATCTGCCCAAGGGTCATACACGTCTATACTGCACCCAAAATCCTGCAACTCGCAGATAACATCAATCACACGCGAATTGCGAATGTCAGGACAGTTTTCCTTGAAAACAATACCCAAAACCAGAACACGAGCGCCATCTACTTTTTTGTTCTTGCGGATCATCAGCTTCACGACTTGATTGGCAACATAAATGCCCATGCTGTCGTTCAGACGTCGGCCTGCCAGAATAATCTCAGGGTTGTAACCAAGTTCTTGAGCCTTCTGTGTCAGGTAATACGGGTCGACCCCTATGCAGTGTCCACCTACAAGGCCAGGTTTGAATGGCAGAAAATTCCACTTGGTAGCAGCGGCTTCCAGAACATCCTTGGTACGGATACCCATACGATTGAAGATCATTGACAGCTCGTTCACGAAGGCGATGTTCACATCGCGTTGGGCGTTCTCGATTACCTTGGCTGCTTCTGCCACTTTGATGGAAGATGCCAGATGTGTGCCGGCAGTAATAATGCTCGCGTACAGCGCGTTTACACGCTGTCCAATTTCAGGAGTGGAGCCGGAAGTCACCTTTTTTATTTGGGTAACGGTGTGAGTCTTGTCGCCAGGATTGATGCGCTCAGGTGAATAACCGCAGAAGAAATCCTCATTAAACTTCAGACCTGATACACGCTCCAACACTGGGACGCAATCTTCTTCAGTTGCACCCGGATACACTGTGGATTCATAGATGACAATGTCACCCTTCTTCAAGACCTTACCGACACTGTTCGAAGCGCCAATCAATGGGCTTAGATCAGGGCGATTGTATTTATCGATGGGCGTAGGGACGGTGACGATATAAATATTGCAGTCAGCGATATCAGATAGCTGAGTAGTGAAAGTAATTCTGCGCTCAGCGTTTGCAGCAGCCATGTCCTCATTGGATATTTCCAACGTCCTGTCATGACCGGCTGAAAGTTCCTGAATTCTCTTCGCGGAAATGTCAAACCCATAAGTAGGATACTTACGAGAAAACTCGAGGCATAGCGGCATGCCAACATAACCCAACCCAATAATTGCCAACTTCAATTCACTCATTGCTCATCCCGTCACTTAATATTCACATAACCCCAAAAAACTCCCCCTGATACGAGCCAGCCTACAGGTGGGAATACCCCTTCTAGTCCTGCCTTTTTCGCAAATACACCAAAGCAATCCCAACCCCGAAACCAATCCCAGCCCCATCAGCCAACAAGTCTCCAAAGCTAGAACTTCGCCCAGGAATATACCGCTGGATCAACTCAGTCACCAAACCATACAATAAAAGTAATGCACAGACTAAATACCAGCGTTGTCGCAGATTATTCCAACCCCGAATGAACAAAGCCGCGCACAACGAAAACAAAAAGGCATGAACAACCTTGTCGATGGGGAAATCAGTTGATTCTGATTCGGAAGGAGGCCAAACATTTATATAGGACTGCAATGCTTCAATCCAGCTACCAGGCAGACACAATAAAACAAGTACTCCGATAGAAGTGCAGATGGCCAAACGGCGATAAAGTCGGGTACGTTTTGTCGTCATGGTAAAAATATGAGAAATACGTGAAGTTAGAATTCGCTGGCCCCTGCTCAGTTCGCAATCAAATTTAGGAGGTATTGGCCGTAACCGTTTTTTGATAACCCAGCGGCCCTTTCCATCACTTCTTTATCGTTGAGCCATTTGTTGCGCCACGCGATTTCTTCAAGGCACGCGATTTTCAAACCCTGCCTGTGCTCCACGGTTTGCACAAACATGCTCGCCTCCAACAGGCTTTCATGGGTTCCTGTGTCCAGCCAGGCAAAGCCGCGACCGAGCAGTTCAACGCTGAGATCGCCTCGTTCCAGGTAAGCCTGATTAACCGTGGTAATTTCCAGCTCCCCTCGAGCAGACGGCTTCACATTTTTGGCTATGTCTACAACGTCGTTGTCGTAAAAATACAGACCGGTAACGGCGAAATGTGATCTGGGTATAAGAGGTTTCTCCTCAATAGAGATGGCGCGCTTGTTGGTGTCGAATTCCACGACCCCGAACCGCTCGGGATCTTTGACTTGATAGCCGAAGACGACGGCGCCTTGCTCTCTTGCTGCAGACTCTCGTAATTTGGCGGTAAAGCCTTGGCCATAGAAAATGTTGTCACCCAGTACCAGACAGACGCGGTCGTTGCCGATAAATTCTTCACCTATGAGGAATGCCTGCGCCAGCCCGTCCGGATTAGGCTGGATCGCGAAGGTGAAATTGACGCCATACTGAGAACCATCGCCTAACAGACGCTGGTACGATCCAATATCTTCTGGGGTGGAAATAACGAGGATGTCCCGAATTCCTGCCAGCATGAGTACAGAAATGGGATAGTAAATCATGGGTTTATCGTAAATCGGCAGCAACTGCTTGGAGATTCCCTTGGTGATGGGGTAAAGCCGAGTGCCGCTGCCCCCTGCGAGGACAATTCCCTTACATGACTTATTTAATACTGTCATTTTTTCTCAATTTTGGTTTCGATTGTGTAAATAAGCTACTGAAAGCACTAACAATAGAGCGGTGAATAATACAGCCATTACGGTATCGCCGCCACCCCCTGTAAGAGCCAGCACACCAAACACCAGCTAGGGTTTTTGCCCTAAATGCTTGCGTTTCGCGTTGCCGAAATCGACATTCAGAATGTAGCTGCGGCTATTGCAGCAAAATTAGAAATATGTAGCTCATAAAGGCTACATCAGCTTAATGTAGCTTAAATAGACTACATATTTACTATGTAGCTTAAATAGGCTACATTTGTGCTCCCAATGCAATTTGGAGCGACCATGTCTATCATCGCTGTACTGACGGGCGATCTCATTAATTCCACTCGAGTGAAGCGATCTGCACTGTTTCACGCCCATCTCAAAAACATCCTCAAGGAGATGGAGAAGAGATACAACGCCATTTCTGAAACTTATAGAGGCGACGGATTCCAGATTACTATTCCCCATGCTGCGGATGCTTTCGAGGCGGTGATTTTTCTGCGCGCCGGACTCATCAGTCATAGTCCGGAGAAAGCCGAACGCTGGGACAGTCGAATTGCCTCCGCCTTCGGAGATGACAAAATTCGTCCGGAGGATATGCATGCAAAGGTATATATCAGTTCCGGTCGCGCTCTCGATGGATTGACTCAGGGCAATCTGACGGTGGCAGGCGAACAGAAAATCTTTACTCTCGGCGCAGATCTTTGCACTGCGTTCATCGACGACCTCATCAATAGCTGGACACCAAAAGAAGCCGAGGCAATGTATGAGTACTTACAAGATCGGGAGAGTCATCAGGTCATCGCAGAGCGTCTGGGCAAGAAGCGCCCTACTTTAACGCTTACGCTGCAACGAGCCCGCTATCAGCTGGTTGAACGCTATATTCAAGACATGAAAGAGTTCCAGGAATTGTCTTATGAGTGCTGAGTTTTTTTCGAGTGAGTTAGTGGTGAAATACATAATATTTTTATTGGCTTATGTCTTAGTCTTAAAGCCGTCTTCGATTCTCATAAGGCGCATTCTGCGCCCCTGGCTAATGCAGATTCCTGATAACAATGATGGGTCTTTGGCCAAAGCAGGCGCCATGATCGGGTATCTGGAGCGGGTTTTGATCCTGACCTTCCTGTTGCTGGGAAATGACTCGGCTATTGGTCTAGTGCTGGCGTTGAAAGCGGCCTATCGATTCAAGGACACAGAAAAGCCGCACAAGGCGGAGTACATGCTAATGGGGACATTTTTGAGTCTTACCATAACGCTCGGTATTGGTCTTGCGATGCAATGGGCGCTCTCTTTCGTGTAAACGGGGAATACGCTTTGCTCCACTACGCAAGCGCCAGCCCTTCCCCAAAAGTCAAATCGCTTTAGATAGGCCGAGCCCAGTCAGAGACTTCCTTCAATTTACTTTGTAGCTCCTTTCCTTTACTTTGCTGGCAGTTTTTACCGCATCGTAATTTCGAGGAACACCCCATGTCAGTGCAACTGAGCGCAGGCGCCAGATTCCATCACGCCCTGCAGACGAACTCTCCCCTTCAGATCGTCGGCACCATTAATGCCTACAGCGCCATGCTGGCTCAACGCGCTGGTCATAAGGCTATCTACCTGTCGGGAGCCGGCGTTGCGAATGCATCCTACGGCATACCCGATCTGGGCATAACGAGCCTCAACGATGTCATAGTCGATGTCGAACGAATCACTAATGCGACCAACTTGCCACTCATGGTCGACATTGATACTGGCTGGGGTGGCGCGTTCAATATTGCTCGGACTATTAAGGCGATGGAGAAAGCCGGAGCAGCAGCGGTGCACCTTGAAGATCAGGTGGCGCAAAAGCGCTGCGGGCATCGTCCCAACAAGGCGATTGTAAGCAAAGAGGAAATGGTCGATCGCATCAAGGCCGCGGTAGATGCCAAGAATGATCATGACTTCGTCATTATGGCGCGTACCGATGCCATTGCAGTAGAAGGTATAGAATCCGCAATAGAGCGAGCCATCGCCTGTGTCGAGGCTGGTGCAGATGCCATTTTCCCGGAAGCGATTACTGATCTGGCTCAGTATCACCAGTTCAGCGCCGCGGTGCATGTACCGATCTTAGCGAACATCACTGAATTTGGTGCTACGCCGCTCTTCAACAAGAAGAATCTAGCTGACGCAGGCGTGGCGATGGTGTTGTATCCATTGAGTGCGTTCCGAGCAATGAGCAAGGCCGCACAAACAGTGTACGAAGGGATATTGCGCGATGGCGATCAGGGCGCTGTCGTTAACATGATGCAGACTCGAATGGATTTATACGACGTGCTGGGTTATCACGATTATGAAGACAAACTGGATCAGCTTTTCAAAACGCTTGATTGATCGAACAGGGACCGGTTTAACACCGTAGGAGAATTAAAATGGCAACAAAGCAACTCTCGGGCGCTGGCCTTCGCGGTCAGGTGGCAGGTGAAACCGAACTGTGTACTGTCGGTAAGACTGGCTCGGGATTGACCTATCGGGGCTATGACATCGCCGTGCTGGCAGAAAAGGCCAACTTTGAAGAAGTCGCGTTCCTGTTGCTGCGTGGCCATCTACCTAATCGCAAAGAATTGACTTCATATACAAGTAAAATCAAATCATTAAGGTCTATTCCTGATGCTTTGAAAGAGGTTTTAGAGCGCATCCCTGCCACCGCACACCCGATGGATGTCATGCGCACAGGCTGCTCAATGCTGGGGAATCTGGAGACTGAAAACAGTTTTTCTCAACAGGACGATGCCATCGATCGACTGGTTGCTCTCCTGCCCTCGATTATTTGCTACTGGTATCGCTTTTCTCACGATGGCGTCCGTATCGAAACCGCTCTGGACGACGACTCCATTGGCGGCCATTTCCTGCACATGCTCAGTGGCGAGCAGCCAAACGAGCTATTCACCCAAGTGATGAATGTGTCGCTGATTCTTTATGCAGAGCATGAGTTTAACGCCTCGACCTTCACTGCGCGCGTCTGCGCATCGACACTCTCAGACATGCACTCCTGCGTCACTGCAGCTATAGGTTCATTGCGCGGCCCGTTGCACGGAGGGGCCAACGAAGCAGCTATGGACATGATTCAACAATGGCAAAATCCGGATGAAGCCGAGCGTGAAATTCTGGGAATGCTGGCCCGTAAAGATAAGATCATGGGTTTTGGCCATGCGATCTATGCTGATTCTGATCCGCGCAACGTCATAATCAAACAATGGTCTGAACGTCTAGCCCATCAAGTCGGTGACACTGTGCTCTACCCAGTTTCCGTTCGCTGTGAAGAGGTGATGTGGCGCGAGAAGAAGCTGTTCTGCAACGCCGACTTCTTCCATGCCTCTGCATACCACTTCATGGGAATTCCTACCAAATTGTTTACGCCAATTTTCGTGATGTCGCGAGTTACCGGCTGGGCAGCTCACGTGAAAGAACAGCGCGCCAATAACCGTATCATTCGACCCAGTGCAGACTACACCGGCCCATCGACAGCGGAATGGGTGGATATAGATCAACGTTAATCCGCAGGATCAGTGTATGAGCCAGTTTGGTGGGTGAAACATAGTGGTGAGTTTGAAAAAAAGTTTGGGGGCGACAACCGCCGCCCCCAGAGGCTGAATATCCAGGAAGCATTCCGGTTCAGCCTCCAACCGTCTGTCATCCGTGACAGACTTTTAAACACCTTCCATGTGCTCGAATTTAAAAATAGTTCACATTTTCAATGCGCGCCAATAATTGATGTAATTTTCTTTTAATCCTGTAAATCGAGAAGCAATGACTATGTCTGCCACTGTGGAGTTTAATCAAAGATCAGCCCCTGACAAGGAACTTGTCGATATCGCCAAATACGTAACTGACTATGAAATCAATTCAGCCGAAGCCTACGACACGGCACGTAACTGCCTTATGGATACGCTTGGCTGCGGACTGCTAGCGCTGCGCTTTCCTGAATGCACCAAGTTGCTAGGCCCGTTGGTGGAAGGCACAGTCGTTCCTAATGGTGCAAGAGTTCCTGGCACTCAGTTTCGACTCGACCCGGTTAAGGCTGCGTGGGATATTGGCTGCATCATTCGCTGGCTGGATTACAACGATACTTGGTTGGCCGCCGAATGGGGTCATCCATCCGATAATCTCGGCGGAATCTTGGCTGTCGCAGACTACATTTCGCAATGCAATGTAGCAGCAGGAAAAGCCCCGCTGCTGATGCGCAATGTGCTTACAGCCATGATCAAGGCCCATGAGATTCAGGGCGTGATTGCGCTGGAAAATAGTTTCAACCGCGTCGGTTTATGCCATGTGCTGCTGGTGAGAGTTGCTACGACTGCGGTGGTGACTCAGATGTTAGGCGGTTCACAATCGCAGATCATTGATGCCCTGTCGCAGGCTTGGCTCGACGGCTCAAGCCTGCGCACGTACCGCCATTCCCCCAACGCCGGTCCGCGCAAATCCTGGGCGGCCGGTGATGCAACATCCAGAGCCGTGCGCTTGGCCGACCTGACCATGCGCGGCGAGATCGGTTATCCGAGCGTACTGTCAACCCCTAAATGGGGATTCTATGACGTGTCATTTAAAGGAAATAAACTAAAATTTACAAGGGATTACGGCAGTTATGTGATGGAACAGATTTTATTCAAGATTTCGTTCCCGGCGGAGTTTCATTCCCAGACAGCAGCCGAGGCCGCTGTGCTTCTTCATCCTCTGGTGAAGAATCGTCTCGATGAGATTAAGCATATTGTGATTCACACGCATGAGTCGGCGATTCGCATTATTAGCAAAAGTGGACCTTTGAATAATCCGGCTGATCGTGATCATTGCCTCCAGTACATGACGGCGGTGCCGCTCGCCTTCGGCAATCTAGTTGCCGAAGACTACGAGAATGATTTCCACAACGCCAATCCAATCATCGATGAGTTGCGTGAAAAGATGGAAGTGATAGAAGAGCCCCACTATACCCGCGAATATCTGGAGGCCGACAAACGCTCAATCGCGAATGCGCTGCAAATTTTCTTCAAAGATGGATCGTCAACCGAGAAGGTCGAAGTGGAGTACCCGGTTGGCCATCGGCGTCGAAGACAGGAAGGTATTCCACTACTGGAGCGCAAGTTCAGAAACAATCTCGCCACCCGCTTCCCGGCCAACCGTGTGGAGAAGATATTCGCGCTCTGCAAGGATCAGAAGGCGCTGGAAGCCACGCCGGTGCATGAGTTCATGGATATGTTGGTGATTTGAAGTTTCTCGGCAGGCAGGCTCCGATGTTGGCTCAGTGCATCGTTCGACGCAAAATTTTTAAAGCGTCCTCTTGAAATATCAGACACCGGCCTTATTTCTGTAATTGTGGCAGATGCTCATAAGAGATTTGCCGGCGACTTGATCTTCGGATAAGTCATTTAACTTAACCATATTGCTTTCGAGGATATGAAAAATGAGAACTTTTGATTTCGCTCCACTGTTTCGCTCCAGTATCGGCTTTGATCACCTGACTACCTTGTTGGATTCCGTTTCCCAGCGGGAGCAGAGCCAACCAAGTTACCCCCCTTATAACATCGAATTGCTTGGCAAGGACCAGTACCGCATCACCATGGCGATAGCGGGTTTTGTCGAAGATGAGATAGAGATTCAGTCTGAACGGCAGACACTGACCGTCAAAGGCAAAAAGGGAGAAGACCCCGCGCAAGAGAAAAACTACCTGCATCAAGGCATCGCTGGTAGGAAT
>JBBSPQ010000037.1:0-9413 GCA_038258585.1 Pseudomonadales bacterium | reverse complement strand
GCTAGGTTTGAGTTCGCCGATTTACATCGCCACCATGGCAACGACCGTGTTTCATCTCGAAGCTCAAGGATATGGCCTTCTCTCGTCCATGCTGGCCATTGGCTCGGTGGTTGGTGCCTTGCTAACGGCACGACGCAATCGCCCCACCCTAAAATTGATAGTGGTAGCCGTGGCACTGTTCGGCAGTGCCTGTCTACTCGCTGCATTTATGCCGGACTACTATCTGTTCGCCGGCGCACTCGTGTTGATTGGAATATCGATTCAGACTTACGGCACATCTGCGAACGCATTCGTGCAACTGTCGACGACACCCAGCATGCGAGGGCGCGTCATGGCTATCTTGCTTGCGGTGGCGCTTGGAGGGCAGGCAATAGGTGCGCCTTTTGTCGGGTGGGTCGCGAATACTTTCGGTGCCCGCTGGGCTTTGGTGCTTGCAGCAGCTTCCGGCTTTATATCTTTTGCGCTGGGCTCGGCGTATCTATCAAAACTTCGTCGCACAGAGAAAGAGAAACTACCGTGATATTTAAACGGGATTATCTGCGTAATTCTCGTACACCGATACCGACAAGAGTAATCGCGGTCAATGGCAAAGCAAAATAAAGCATGACTGCGCTGAACTCCGTCAACGCGTCATGCTGCGTCGCCACCATAACCAGATAAAGGGTGTAAGCCACATAGTATCCGAGGAGTAGCGCTCCTTCTTTACGACTGATTCCGCCGCGTGAAAAAAAGATGGGAAGACAGGCGAAAGCAACAGCAACCATGACGGGGATGTCAAAAGTGATGATGGAGGAGGATATTTCAATGCCTCCAGGGGTCAAAACGCTGGCTACACCCAAGACCCCCATGAGGTTAAATATGTTGCTGCCGATAACGTTACCTACCGCTATATCGCGCTCACCTTTAAGGGCCGCCACGACGGAGGTAACTACTTCCGGCATTGAGGTGCCAGCGGCCACGATAGTCAATCCAATGACCATCTCACTCACTCCCAGAATATGTGCAAAAACAACAGCACTGTCGACGAACCAGCGTGCGCCCGCGACAAGCAATACCAACCCGACCAAAACCAGAATGACGCTCTTTGCCCAGTGAGGTGCTGGCACTGAATCAGTTGGTTCCGTATCCACCGAGTTATTTTTATGACGTGTGTAATAAATTAGAAAACTTAAATAGGCAGTGAGACTGCTCAACATCAGAACACCTTCCACGCGGGTGAAAACGCCATCGAGCGACAGGATAAAAACCAGCACTGAGAGTCCGATCATCAATGGAACATCCAATCGGATTAGCTGCTCAGAAACCACTAAAGGAACAATCAGTGCAGAGATGCCCAGTATAAATAACACGTTGAAAATATTGCTACCTACCACATTTCCAACTGCGATACTGGCCTGATCTGCGAGTGCGGATTTTACACTTACAGCCAGCTCTGGCGCGCTAGTCCCGAAAGCCACAACCGTCAACCCTATTACAAGAGGCGAAACTCCTACTGCACCAGCAAGACGCGACGCGCCTCTGACAAGCGACTCAGCACCCGCAATCATGAATACGAGACCTGCTATAAACATCAAAGCGACCATAACTACTCCTGCGAACCACGCAGCAACGCGTTCCATTGAGGTGGGTTGGTGCGCGTAATTTTACACGAATCACAGCCGTTAAAAAGTGCGAAGCGCACCCCCGCCGCTTTAAATTCGCTGACAAATCTTTCTCTGTCTCTGATTGTGCTTTCGATGTGAAGATGAATCAATTCGAGCTGACGCCTTCGGCGATCAGACTTACAATCGACGCGACCAATAATCTCATCGCCGTAAAGAATCGGCAGGCAAAAATAGCCAAACTGTCGCTTTGACGCGGGCATATAGCACTCAATGCCGTAATCAAAACCAAACGTCTGTTGTATCCGATGACGGTGAATGACAGCATTGTCGAACGGAGAAAGGAATCGTACTGTCTTCGTAACTGTCGACATTTTTTTGTCGATCAGATCGGGCGACGCGTAGATTATCGGCAGCCCTTCAACAACAAATTCCGCAAGCTGACCGGCGTTGACCCGCTCTTTCAACAGGTTCGTCGTCAAGGCGCGTAAACCATCCCCGCGTCGCAAGTGCATCACCTGCTTCAGAGTCGTAAAGTTATGCGCAGTAAGTGAGGAATCGATTAAATGGTTCGCATACTCGTCAAGAGTGGGCTCACGCGTATCGACGGTATCAGGCAGCACTCGTTCACGCAGATCGTAAACCTTCTGCATGCCGGAACGATTTGTAATCATTAGATCGCCCTGAAAAAACAACTTCTCCAGTGTCTTCTTGGCCGGCTTCCAGTTCCACCAGCTGCCCGGGTGCTCTTTCGGGGAGTCAAAGGCTCGTGCCATCAGTGCGCCTTCGGCGCGAATTCGCGCCAGCACTTCGTCTTCATCATTTCGAGTGACACTGGCCAGCCAGCGTGATTCCCCACGTCTGACACTTTCCATACGCGGCAACGCAAAACGGTAGTCGCGCATCGGCAGAAAGGCGGCGGCGTGAGACCAGTACTCGAATACGCTGCGATCCTGTATCAGCTTTTCAAGATACTCAGGTTTGTAGGAGGGGATACGTGACCACAGCGTGTGATGATGAGCTCGCTCGACCACCGACAAGGTGTCTATCTGCACATAGCCGAGATGTTCCAGCGCTCGCAGGACAGCGGCTTTTCCCGTACCAAAAGGCTGCGCTTTGCTGAGCCCTTGGCCGTGCAGAGAAGCCCGACGAAGCCTAAGCAAAGTTATCTGAAGCTTCATCTCGCGTCCGTATCAAACTTTTTTTCCAGCACCGCAAACTCCAAACCTTCCACTTTCGCGATCGTGATCTCGTCGTTGAGCGGAAAAGGACGCAACTCGCCAGTCCTGCAATAACCTCGACGTTCGTAGTAAGCAATCAATTCATCCCGAAGCGAAATCACGGTCATTTCGACGCGCGACAACTGCCATTCTCGTCGAACATATTGTTCGGCCTGGTCGAGAAAAAGTTTTCCAAGACCAGCGCTCTGCAACTCTGGCTTCACCACGAACATGCCGAGATAAGCAAAGTTACCGCAGTGCTGAAGGTGCACCGTGCCGATAATGTTGGCGTTGTTCAGACAAAGCAGAAACACAGAATTGTGTTCGCCCAGCAATGCAAGAATTTCAGCATCGGTTGTGCGCAAGCCGTCCAGCAGGTCCGCCTCAGTGGTCCAGCCCACTTTACTGGAATCACCGCGGTAGGCAGAATTTATCAGCTGCACCATGAATGAGATGTCTGACTCCGCGGCTCGACGAAATATCGGCTTCATATGTTTCCTTTACCCTCTAGGCAACTTATAGTAAAGGCAAATTATAAGAGTCAGATATCCCAGAGGTAAGCTGCCATGAAATATACCGCACTCGCAATTCTGCTTGCGACTTCAGCCACATTTGCTCAAACACCCGTCGCTCCCGCACTCTACATGAGTCAGACCGATATCGCGACGGGCCTCGCGAAAGCCGGCGCCGAACGTCCTTCCATGGCTGCATCGCTTATTACCACAACAGATCAATACCGCATCAATCTCATTCGTCGAACCGAGGCCGCAGGCGCCATCGTGCATCGCCCCGGCACAGAGTTACATTTTATTACTGCAGGGGCTGGAACGTTGGTGACGGGAGGTATCGTCGTTCGACCCGCCGATGGTGGGCAAGCGACTATTGAACAGGGATTTGCACAGCGCGTGAGCAAAGGAGACGCCATTCTAATCCCCGAAGGAACACCACATTGGTACAGCGCGGTGGAGGGAGAAATTACTTATCTGGAAGTACGATTCAATGTACCAGTTGAGGAATAGTCAGCTCTTATTGTTCGTCACGGAGATCAATGCCTGTCCTATGTAACACACCAGCATCAGGAACGAACCCAACGCAAACAACCAAACTCCAGTGACGCTGTAAGCCGCGAACTGCGGCAGGAACATGAAACTACCAAACAGAAATGAGAGGCTACTGGCAATACCGAGCACGATTTGTATTACGTTGAAATTAAACATGTTTCTGCCTTCGCAAAGATGCCTATTGAAGTAGACAGCATGCCTCAGCTCGCCTCCGAAACATTGTAAATTTGCGTCAATTTAGAAGCCTATTTGTACCTGCACCTCCGCAGCACTTGAAACAGGATTGCGTTCTTTGCGCAGAAATATAGTCCGACCCAAACTCTTCAACGTTGTTGAGATGATTGTGCAGCAATTGAATCTTCTGCTCGTCCCCTTCCTGCTGATACAGCACCATAAAATCAAAGCGCACGGGAGTTTTGTGGCTGTCTACCATTGCAGGCTGAATTGTTGTGCGTCGAATTGCGCTTCGTAGAACACGTCTGGACTTGAAAAATATTTCATCATCGCCGCCTCTAATGAAGCATTCCAAATCAGAGAGTCTGCCGCGGTTGGTCGCAGCAGCTGAACACTGCACTGGAAAGCAGCGAAAAAAGCGTGCACAACGTCAAACCAAGATATCTATTCACATTAAATGAACCTCCACGATCAACAAGAATCTGTCAACCACAATCCATGTTCGGCAGATTTTTCTCCTCTTTAAATATAGCCTACGAAGGGACAGAGGACGTAATTTTCAGATTCTGGTTCATAAACTCTATCGTGTCACCTGCGACAATTTGCTTGCGTTTCCTAAGCTCCACCTCACCATTTACCTTCACCTGTCCGTCAGCAATGAATGCCTTCGCTTCGCCACCACTGCCAACAAGGCCTGCAAATTTCAGGATCTTGTAGAGTTCAACGATTTCCTTTGAGATTTCTATTTCTGTCATAGCTTGCTATCCAGAGCGTTTAAATTGATAACAGATTATACCGTTCGCTGATGCAGAATGGCCAAAGACATAGTGATTTATAACCACGCCAACGCGAAGGAACCAACGATATTGGATTGTGCTCCTGCAACGAGCGTTGCAAACCCGCTTGCTCAAGCTGATCCCGATCCGTGTAAAAGGGTTGCGAGTCCAACACAATTCCGGCCTCAATGGCAGAACTAACCAGTAACTCCAGATATTCCTCCATATGCTTGGCTGTCCAAGTATTGGTGTCATGGAACGTGACAATAACAGGCAGCAGACCATCCACTATGGGAATTTGCCCTGCCGCTATGCGCTTGTGTACAGCATGCATCTGCTCCCGAAGCACACTGCGCCGCCGGGGATTGGCGCGATAGCCCCACGATTTGCCATCGGAAACACTGACGTCCGTGAGCAGCATATGAAGATCAAATGCGGCGTATGCGCGTTGCGTGCGGTCGTTAAATGCCCAGTAAGGAGGACGAACCAGCAGCGGCGTTATGCCCGTGATTTCCTGCAGAATTACTTTTGTGTCGGTTAGAAACCCTTCCAGTTCCAAGTTGTCCAGTCCGCGATGATCCGAGTGGTGTTTGAGCGTGCCGCTGTGAACACCCAGTACATGACCTTCTTCCGCTTCGCGCTGCAAGAGCTTTCGGGTGAGCGCTCCGCTGTGAATGTCGTACAGGCGTGTCTGTGAAAAAAATACCGCCTTGATCCCCTCCTGAACAGAATTGTGGGCGAGCACATTAAGGATTTGATCTGTCGGGCTGCTAGACGTGCGGGTGCTGGGCCCGTCATCGAAAGTTAGCAGCAGGCGGATAGCTGGAGTCTGGTGCGAATTGGGAGTGGGGTTAGAACCATAACTGGCACCGGGAGCCTGAGCAAAGACCACACCGGCTGCGAGTGCCAGAGAAATAATGCTTTGCTGGCACAGGAGTTTTAAAGCTCTGTATAAGTGTCCAGTTAAATATTTATTCCGTGCTTCCAAATGACCCTGCCCCCCCAACTTAATCCATGCTCTCACAGTACGGTTCGCCGCAACAGGTATAGAAATTTCTTGTCTCTGTAATATTTTCCCTACTCAGCCCCGCGAACGTTACTCAATAAACCTTGTACAGCGCTCTCACTTGGCCAACAGGGCCGAATGGTCGCGGCACAGACATTGCTTACCTTAAATCAACCCGATCCAGAAAAAGGGAAATACATCCCAAATGGATATATGCAGGAGAGGCATCTATGAACAATCAGGTAGAAGGAAAAAAAGTAGCGATACTCGTCACCAATGGATTTGAGCAGGTGGAATTCACCAAACCAAGAGATGCACTAATAGAAGCGGGTGCCAGAGTAACCGTCGTCTCGCTGGATCGCGGAGAAATCCAAGGTATGCATCACGATAAGCCTGGAGACCGATTCCCGGTTGATGTAATTGTATCCAAAGCCAAGAGCGCTGACTTTGATGCACTGCTGGTGCCCGGTGGAGTTATGAATCCAGACGCTCTGCGTGGCGACGATGACGCAGTGAGTTTTGTTAAGGACTTCTTCGACGATTCAAAACCAGTCTTTACGATCTGTCACGGCCCGCAAGTGTTGATCACGGCGAAAGTGGTAAAAGGCAGGTCAATGACTTCCTATAAAACGGTAAAGACCGATCTTGAGAATGCTGGCGCCAAATGGATCGATCAATCTGTAGTGACCGATCGCGGTCTGGTCACAAGCCGCAATCCTGATGACATTCCTGATTTCATCGACAAGATGCTGGAGGAATTGGCGGAAGGGGTCCATTGAGACCGGTAATTTCTTCGAATCGGGAGCGGAAATTCTTTCCTCTCCCGTTCAATTTCCCTTCCGAAAACCCCTCCCACTCTTCGCGCAATATTCTTAACTAGCGGCTGGCTGCCTCATACAAAGGCGTCACTGTCGGCAGAAGCGACTGAATCTCGCGAATTCTACTCGCGTCCGCAGGGTGTGTGCTAAGCAGTTCAGGTGGTTTTCCCCCAGAATTCGCATTCATCATCTTTTGCCACAGTGTGACGCCTGCGCGTGGGTCATAGCCAGCCCGTGCGCTCAACTCCAGGCCAATACGGTCCGCTTCGGTTTCATCCGTGCGACTGAATTGCGTCGCCACCAGCGCCTGATAACCTGTGGCCGCCAGATCGGTGGAGGTTTGCCCAAGCCCAATCAGCGTGGCACCAATGCCGATCGCCGTCTGGGCGGCAAGCGCCTGAGACATTTGTTCGCGAGAATGCTCGCGCAGCGCGTGCGCAATTTCATGCCCCATCACGATAGCGATTTCAGCGTCACTCAAATCCAGCTGACCGATGAGCCCCGAATAAAACATGATCTTGCCGCCAGGCATACAGAACGCGTTGAGCTCATCGCTGTGAAGGACATTCACTTCCCACTTCCACCCCGGCGCGTCGGAACGAAACACGCCAGTCTGCGGCTCGATTCGTGCCGCCACCGCACGTACTCGCCGCAACAGAGCATCATCTTCATTGAGTATGCCTTCTTGCTGCGCCGCACTTTTCATCTCTGTGTAGCTCTCTGCCGCCATCGCATCCAATTGTTCGGAAGACACCAGCAGGAGTTGCCTGCGATCGGCCCCAATAGCCCCTGGGGCCGTAGTGGTTTCGCAAGCGACCAGCGTGAGTGTCAGCAGGAAAAACGAGAAAACTGTTACTGTTCGGGAACTGCGCATGGCGTCTTCCTCAGAGGTTTAATAATTGAGCCTTTACAGATCGGTGGAGAGGTCGTATTTGGCATGATCGCCCGCTTCATCTAGATCGATGGATTTTCCCAGTACAAGTTTAAACGTCCCTTTCAAATCGAGATGCGATACCCACACTTCAGCATCATCCAACTCCAATCGCATCATTTTCAGGGATGGGTCATTTCGCCCTTGCTCATACCAAGCTTCCACCTGTTTCGACCAGTAGCGATCAATAACTGCGGGATCAGTCTCGTGCACCAATGTTCCTGAAATACAGGCGAACAGGTCGTGGCCTTTGCTGACAAACTGCACCATCGCCTTGCCTCCACCGGCGATGCGATTGTCAGTCGTCGTGTAGAACCAGAATTTACCACGGGCGTCGGGATCAAGTTGGGCTGTCATTGGCAAGCTGTGATCGTTCTTCTCGGACAGACTCACCATCATGAAAGGGCTGTCAGAAATGGCTTTCCACATGCTTTCTCTCATCGAATTCATTGTGTTCTCCTTGTGTAGATATTTCACGATCCAGTAGTTATGTCCAGTTGGCTAAGCATCTACCCGACACAGCACTTCTACACGCCTAAATAGTCGCAGAAGCTAATATCCATCTAAGTATTTGTTATTAAATATCTTTCTAAACAATACACAGGCAAATTGTGCTTCAGCGGATCCGGGCGTTCAGATCCACTAAAGAGAACGAGCAATATCTATTCCAGCGGGAATTGAGAAGAGAAGTTAGAGCGGCTGCGCCGCTCCATTCGACTGAGAATCATTGAGTTTCAAGAACAGCAATGACACGGCTGCAATGAGGGAGCCCATTGCCATGACAACGGCGGCTCCGGACAAGTTTAAGCCGGCTTCCTTCTTAGAAGGTTGTCTGCGATCAGTCAACCTTCCTCACAGCGCCTTTATCCGCGCTGGTTGTGAGAGCTGCATAAGCACGCAGAGCGGTGGTGACTTTTCTGGTCCGCACTTCCGTCGGCTTCCAGGCAGAGACTCCTTTGGCTTCCATGTCGGCGCGACGCTGTGCCAGTTCCGCATCGCTGACGTCCAAACCGATAGTGCGACCGGGAATATCGATGTTAATGATATCGCCCTCTTTCACCAGACCGATCGCGCCACCCTCGGCTGCTTCCGGGGAAGCGTGACCAATAGAAAGACCTGAAGTGCCGCCGGAAAAACGACCGTCGGTTAACAGAGCGCAGACTTTACCCAGACCCTTGGATTTCAGGTACGTGGTCGGGTACAGCATTTCTTGCATGCCGGGTCCACCGCGTGGGCCTTCATAGCGAATGACCACAACATCACCCGCTTTAATCTGGTCACCTAGAATCGCGTCTACCGCACTGTTCTGACTCTCGAAGATTCTTGCCGGACCGGAGAATTTAAATGAACCTTCATCCACGCCTGCGGTTTTAACGATGCAACCGTTCTGAGCAATGTTGCCGTAAAGCACGGCGAGACCGCCTTCGGTACTGTAGGCAAATTCGATGTCACGGATGCAGCCCTTCTGACGATCGGCGTCCAGAGTGTCCCAACGCGTAGATTGACTGAAGGCTGTCTGAGTCGGGATCCCGGCAGGTCCGGCCCGATAAAATTGCTGCACGGCTTCAGACACATTGCGTTTGATATCGTAAGTGTCCAGAGCATCTTTCATGGTGGTGCTGTGAACAGTCGGAATGTCGGTATGCAGCAACCCGGCTCGATCCAAAGAGCCCAAGAGAGCCATGATTCCGCCGGAACGATGCACGTCTTCCATGTGATAAAGAGTCGTGCTCGGCGCTACCTTGCACAATTGCGGGACTTTTCGAGACAGACGATCGATATCATTCAGATCGAACGCGATCTCACCTTCCTGTGCAGCCGCTAGC
>JBBSPQ010000036.1:0-9492 GCA_038258585.1 Pseudomonadales bacterium | reverse complement strand
TGATGAGGTTCAGGCCGATTTCCACGGGGATCTCTGAACCGTTTTTATGCTTACCATATAGATCACGTCCGTGGCCCATTTCGCGGGTCTCTGGTTTCACGAAGTACTCATTGCGAAGGGTAGGGTGATGATTGATAAAGCGTGCGGGCACAAGAATTTCTATGGGCTGATTGAGCAGTTCTTTCTGGGTGTAACCAAATAGAGTTTCGACACTCGAGTTGATTAGAATAATATGTCCGTTAGAATCGACTACCACCATTCCACTTGGAGAGGCCTCTACCGCCAAGCGCATGAGATCGGCCTTACTATTGCCAGACTTTTTGCTAAACATATAGCCTCAATGGCGCCGCTTTTAGATAACAGAATTGATTTCTTACGAGGAAACGGACTTCACCCTTTGACTGGCAATCAGGAATACTATTTCGTCAGCGGGAACGGGTTTGCTAAATAAATAACCTTGAAGTTCCTGACAGCCAATGGACTCCATAAAACGCGCTTGTTCAATCGTCTCGATGCCCTCGGCAATCACCTCCATTCCAAGTTGCTGGCTTAAAGCGACGATCGCAGAGGCGATTGCGCAATCACTCTCCATCTCTGGTATGTAGCGGACGAACGCCTGATCGATTTTGAGTCTGTGAATTGGAAGAGTGCGCAATGAACTCAAACACGAATAGCCGGTGCCGAAGTCGTCTATGGAAATAGTCACTCCGAGCTTTTCTATTTCGTAAAGGGTGCGAATGATCGTCTCGTTGTCTTGTAAGCAGGATTCAGTAATTTCCACTTCGATTACAGCGGGCGGAATGTTATGACGCTTCATCGCCTCTGCTAGTACCGCCACAAACCGAATGTCCTGCAATTGCCGCGGAGACGCATTGATTGCAACGCGGGCAACAAATACACCAGCATCGTTCCATTTCTCGGATTGTCGGCAGACTTCTTCAATGACCCAATTTCCGACGCTGACAATCAAATCGCTAGACTCTGCCACGGGAATGATTTCAATCGCCGACACTAAACCCATAGTGGGATGTTGCCAACGAATCAGGGCCTCTACCCCGACCATGCGTTTCGTAACGGCATTGTATTGTGGCTGATAGTGCATACGCAGTTGTCCGTGTATGAGGGCATCGCGTAGTTCCTGTTCACGTTGTAAATAGTGTGCGGTCTTGGTAGTCATTTCCGACTTGTAGAAAGAGTATCGACTGCGCCCGGTACTTTTGGCGAAGTACATTGCGCTATCTGCCATCTTGATTAAGTCATCTTTGCTCAACGCGTCCTGAGGATAAATGCTGATGCCGATGCTGGCGTTTGGAATAATCTCTGTGTTACCCAGTTGGACTGGTTCTTTCAATATATCAATGAGCTTGCTAGCGATTATCTCTAGGTCATGGATTGCTGTAAAACGATCGATGATCACGATAAATTCATCGCCTCCAATCCGGCACAGGGTATCGTTGGCGCGGATCCCGCCTTTCAATCGATTGGCCACTTCCTTCAACATGATGTCCCCGACCTGATGCCCCAAGGTATCGTTCACTCTTTTAAAGTGGTCTAGGTCTAAGAACAGAATCGCCAACGCGCCTTCATCCCGCTTTGCCTTGGCGATCGCAAGCTCTAGGCGGTCCATAAAGAGGTTGCGGTTAGGAAGATTGGTTAAGCCATCGTAATAAGCAATCCTCGACAATTTCTCTTGAGTATCGCGAATCTCTGTGATGTCTGAAATTACCGCTACATAGTGACCTAACGAATTTGCGGCATCGGGCACCACCCCAATATTGATCCATGCGTAAAGAAACTCATGATTCGCACGGTAAGTCTTTATCTCGCCTTGCCAGTAGCCATCTGCAGCTATGGAATCTTGAATTTCTTGCCCTAATACTGGGCCAACGTTCGTCTCTAAAAGGAAGCTCAACTCTGCGCCAATGGCCGACTCGCTCTCGAACCCCGTTATTCGAGCGAAGGCTGTGTTGGCACTAATAACGATCATTTCTGAGTCAAGAATGACTATTCCATCCGCGCTGCAACGATATGCCAGCGCTGCTTGTTTCAGGTTTTCCTCGACGAGTCGCCGTTCAGTGATGTCTTGCAATACCCCAACAACTTTAATTCCACCTTTCAACTGATGGGATTTTCCAAACATCGCCAGCCAGCGATGACCAAGGTGTGGATCTAGAATCTCGAAGTTCATTTCTATATCGAGGCCGGGTGTGCGCTTGATGCTTTCGATTCGTTGAAACACATTGTCCCGGTGTTCGGGCACTATCTGCTTCAAAAGTGTCTGCCAGTCCGAGGCATCTGTCATGTGGCCCCGTGAGGTATAGCAGAGCACAACGTCGTCTTCGCTGTCGTTAGCTTCCCACGTTGAAAGGTTGCCGGCGTCTAAGGCCTGCTGAAGATGTATTTGAGAATCTCGGATCTTGCGATCTGCCTGACCTTTCTCCAGTGCTACCTGAATGCCCGCATGCAGTTCGCGCTCGGAATATGGCTTCAATAGGTAGCCATAGGGTTTGGATTTTTTGGCGCGGGCCAGGGTCGCTTCCTCAGAATAGGCTGTCAAAAAAATGACGGGAATTTGATAGTGTTCGTAGACGATTCGAGCGATTTCGATTCCGTCCGTGTGTCCTTGAATATGGATATCCATAAGGACGATGTGGGGATGATGCTCTTCAATTAGGCTAAGCGCTCGAACCGAATTGGAGGCCATGCCAATTACGTTGTAGCCGAGCTTGTTAAGACGTCTTTTTAGATCTAGTGCTACGACATTCTCATCTTCTACGATGAGTACTTTAACGCTATCCATGGCGCCTCCAGCGTGATGAGAGTTCGGGCAGTGACATATGTCGCGACAAGTCACTTAATATCTGTTGAACCCCGCCTCTTCTATTCTCCATAAACTCAATCGATATCCACGTTTACACGATAAGACTACGCTTAGATTAGGGCGAGGGCAACGCCTAGGTAAATTGGAGTTGCTGCCTTTCGTCTTGGTCGTGGTGTTGGTGATGTGGGTGTGGTCTTGCCAGACATTATTTAAAATTGACATCTCCCTTCAATCTCAATCGACGGCAGGGGCACGCCGCGCCTTCGTCATCTGCTCGTACGCATACGCAATTGCAATCAACTCGGGTTCCGAGAACTCGCCTGCCATGAACGAGATACCGATAGGAGAGCCGGCGATGAATCCTGCTGGCACGGTAATGCTGGGGTAACCCGACACGGCGGCGAGGCTGGAGCTGGAGACGTAGTTGTCGTTTTTATCGCCCGTCGAGTCGACCCGCCATCCAACGCTGTTGGTCGGCGCTACCAACGCGTCGAGGTCCAGTTCGTCGAGCATATTGTTAATACTGGTTTGACTAAATGCCTTGCTGAATCCCAGTGCGCTGATGTAGTCGTTCTCCCCAAGTCCTTTTGTGGCCTGGGCCTGTAGAAATAACTCTTGACCGAAATCAGGCATTTCAGCATCGGCATGTGTGTTGTTGAATTCTATCAACGCCTCCAGCGTCTGATAGGGCCCGCCTCTCTCATAAAGGTAGTTATTAAGATCGTTCTTGAATTCATGCAGCAGGACCTGCGTTTCGGCTTCTCCGAAGCGGGCGCTGGCATTGATCGCAAGGTCCAGAGTTTCGGCGCCGGCCTCACGGAGAATGACGAGTTGCGCCTCCATTAATGCATCCAGTTCACTGTCGCGCCCGAATACCTGGCGCATCACACCAATGCGTTTTCCCTTTAGTCCATCGGCCTGTAAATAACGAGTGTAATCCAGCGGCGCGCGGGTACGTATGTTGGTAGTGATGTAGTCGGCCGGGTCTGCCGCCACCAATGCATTTAACAGCAGCGCCGCATCGCTCACGCTTCTGGTCATGGGGCCGGCAGTGTCCTGACTGTGAGCAAGAGGGATGATGCCGGCCCTTGAAATCAAACCGAGCGTTGGTTTTAGACCAACCAGGCTATTATGGGAGGAAGGGCAAAGGATGGAGCCGTCCGTTTCCGTGCCGATCGCTACTGCACTCAGGTTGGCGGCAACGGCGACTGCCGATCCTGAACTGGAGCCACACGGGGTGCGCTCCAGATTGTAAGGGTTCCGGGTTTGCCCACCACGCGCCGACCAGCCACTGGAAGCACTTGTCGATCGGAAATTCGCCCATTCGCTGAGATTGGTTTTGCCTAGAATCACTGCTCCCGCCTCACGCAGTCGCTGTACTAGAAAAGCATCTTGAGCCGGCGTCGGTGCTTCCAAAAGTGCGATGCTTCCCGCTGTTGTTTGCATGCGGTCAGCAGTATCGATGTTGTCTTTTAGCAGCACTGGTATTCCGTGCAAAGGTGAGCGAATATTGCCCGCTTCCCGTTCCGCGTCGAGGGCGGCAGCAATAGTCAGCGCATCAGGATTTACTTCCAGAATGGAGTGCAGTGCCGGGTCGAGCTGGGCAATTCGATCGATGTAATGACGGGTGATGTCAACCGAAGTCAATTCACCCGAAGACATTGCGGCCTGAAGACCGACGATATCAATCTCGTCTAGCAGCATGTCTGTATTCCTTGTCCCGAACTGACAGGCCGCGATCGGCAGCACCAAACACAATAACGTCAGCACTCTGCTCATGAGATTCCTTTGCAACGAGTTGTATGCCCCCATCCGGGGGGAAGGGTTGTCACGAGTCTATGCAAATTTCGCCGGCACGACCAGCCCGATTCCTATAGATGTTATGATCGCCAGCGTCGAATGTGGTTGTGTAAAGGCAAGGAGTGAGGAGCAGAATGAGTGAATTCAAGATAGCTATGGCGGTGCGTGATTACGAATGTGATATCCAGGGAGTGGTGAATAATGCCGTCTATCAAAATTATCTGGAGCATGCGCGGCACGAGTTTCTGAAAGCTAAAGGTCTGAATTTTGCTGAACTCACGGCTCAGGAAATTAATGTGTTCGTGATAAGAGCCGAGCTGGATTATCGACGCTCTTTGCGCAGCGGCGACAGCTTCTCCGTCAGTGTCATCACTGAACGTGAATCCCGCTTGCGTTTGGCGTTCGTCCAGAAAATCATCCACGCTGATTCCGGCCAGCTCATGCTGGAAGCTCGCATCATTACCGCTGCTACTAACACCAAAGGTCGGCCTTACTTTCCCGAAGAACTTGTTGCTTTGATTGGCTAACTGCTAGATCAGTGAGGAGCAGGGGGAAGGAGTCCGGTGCAGCAGGAGCGCGGCTCGGCACGATTAGCACAAACCCTTCGCCCGGATCATGACAAAAGCCTCTCGACGTACTGAGGAACAACAACGGAGGCGGGACCATAGATGTGCTCATCGAAACTCGAACCGGTTTCCTGCAGATTTAACTCCACAGTATGCGCCTTCCGGATCTTTGCGACTTCATAGAAACCCGATGCGGGATAGACATTGCCCGAAGTACCAATCGCCATGAACAAATCGCAGCTCTCCAGCGCCCGATTGATCTGCTGCATGTGCAGCGGAATCTCACCGAACCAGATAATGTGAGGTCGTAAGTTGCCCTGAATCTGACAGCAGCGGCACAGGGAATCGAAGCATAAATCATCGCGTGCATCGAACACCATATGGGTTTCCTGGCAGCGCATCTTGAGCAGCTCGCCGTGCAGATGCAGTAGGTTCTTGCTGCCGGCACGCTCGTGCAGGTTGTCCACATTCTGGGTGATGAGCAGAACTTCACCGCGAAATTCTCGCTCCAGTCTGGCTAGCGCCAAGTGCGCAGGATTCGGACGAATGCCCTCATCAAACAACTGGCGTCGCCGCTGGTTGTAAAACTGATGCACCATTTCCGGATTGCGGTCGAATCCTTCCGGCGTTGCGACATCGTCCACGCTGTGATTCTCCCAGAGTCCATCGCTGGCGCGGAATGTGTTGATGCCGGACTCGGCAGAAATACCGGCTCCGGTCAGTATTACGATTGATTGAATTGGACGACTCATGGTGGCAGATTCTAGCACAGGGCTCATGATGTCAAAGAGGCAAACGACCTCGATAAACCATGACTGGGAATGCTGCTGAAAGCTATAATCCCGGGCTGAATCCCGACGTGAAGGTGCCCGCAGTGACCGAGCCAACATCGAAGGAACCCGTCTTAGAGGAGAAAGTAGTGATGGCACACCCAAAAACTGGCAATCTAGCACCTGCGTTCAGTCTGTCTGATCAAAATGGCAAAACAGTTTCTCTGCAAGACTTTCGCGGAGTCAGCAATGTGCTGTTGTACTTCTATCCAAAGGCGATGACGCCGGGGTGCAAGGTACAGGCCTGCGGATTGCGCGATGTCAAAAGTGAACTGAAGAAATTGGATACGGTCGTGTTGGCGGTAAGTCCCGATGCAGTGAAGCGCCTGCAGAAATTTGCTGAGCGCGACGAGCTCAATTTCACTCTACTCTCCGACGAAGACCATGCCATTGCAGATAAGTACGGTGTATGGGATCTGAAGAAATTCATGGGCAGGGAGTTCATGGGCATTGTGCGCACTAGTTTTATTATCGACAAGGGAGGCCGCCTAGTTCACATCATGGATAAAGTGAAAACCAAAACTCACCATGAGGATGTGCTGGCAATTCTAAAGTCACTGTCTTAGAAATCACTCTCTTAGTAGTCAATGTCATGGATTTTCGATGAAACTGAATTTCAAACAATATTCTGAAGCCGGAGAGCCCTTACTGATTCTGCACGGACTTTTGGGCAGCCTCGGTAATTGGGGTTGGCAGAGTCGTCAGCTGGCCAGCGATTTTGCAGTCACGGGATTGGATCTGCGCAATCACGGCGCTTCACCTCACGCGGCAAGCATGGGCTATGCGGACATGGCAGAAGACGTGCTCGAATTCATGGATGACCATAAGATAGAACACTGTCATTTGCTGGGGCATTCCATGGGCGGTAAGGTGGCCATGCAACTGGCATTGAGTGAGCCAGACCGTATTGAACGTCTCGTCGTTGCCGACATCGCTCCGGTGACATACAAAGGGGAGCATGACAGTATTTTCGCTGGTTTGCTCGCTATCGATCTGGAGAAAATCAAGAGTCGCAACGAAGCCGATGCCGTTCTGGTTGAATACGAAGACGATGAGCTGGTGCGGCAGTTTCTACTTACAAATCTGTTGCGAAATGCCGACGGAGAATTCTACTGGCGTGTTAATCTGCCGACTCTGCAAAGCAATTATGCGAGGCTGCGTGATGCGCCTTCGGCTGAAGGGCCATTTAAGGGTTCCGTGCTGTTTGTTAAAGGGGCCTTGTCAAACTATATAACCGAGAAACACAGAGATGCCATTCTCGCCCGTTTCCCCAATGCCACAACCAAAGTGATTATGCATACCGGACATTGGTTGCATGCAGAAAAACCACAGACGTTCTATCGTATCGTCCATGACTTTTTGACAGCGCCGGCCACTACGGAATCCTGAGTGTCGGAATCAGCAAGGAAGAAAATTTTATGACCGTACTTAGCGTGAATGTAAACAAGATTGCCTTGCTGCGTAATTCGCGCGGTCGAAATTTTCCTGACCTAACGTATTTTGTTCGCCGTCTGATCGCGATGGGCGTCAAAGGTATAACAGTGCATCCTCGCCAAGATGAAAGACATGTCACTCGTCAGGACGTTAGCGACCTCACGGCATTTTTGCAGGAGTTTCCTGAGGTGGAATTCAACATTGAGGGTTACCCGTCACCTCAATTTATGGGCCTCATTGAGAAGGCGCGGCCGGCACAATGTACACTGGTGCCCGATTCACCTGAGCAATTGACCTCGGATCATGGGTGGAACGTCAACGCTAATCTGGAGTTGCTTACCGCAACCCTGCAACAGTTGCGAGCATGGGGTGTACGAAGCAGTTTGTTCATCGATCCGGACGTCAACGCAGTGAATCAGGTGCCCTCCGTGCAGGCAGATCGCATCGAATTGTACACTGAAGCCTATGCCAGCGCGTTCGCAACGGACAATGAGGGCGACGTGCTTGAATCCTATCGGGCTGCGGCGGAAAGGGCCACCCAGCTCGGTTTAGGGCTCAATGCCGGACATGATCTCGATCTGCACAATCTTCCACTATTTCTCCAGATACCGGGCATTCTTGAGGTGTCGATAGGTCACTCGCTGGTTATAGAATCCCTTGAGCAGGGGTTGGAAACAGTCGTGAAGCGATACCTCGCCATTACCGGAGGTTAACGCTCGTTCAGTTAAAGTTCAGTTGGGCTGCGTAGACTGGGACTCAGAAGGCAATAAAGCCTCCGGGATCATCTCATTCGAGGAGTCCAATCATGAAACACTTTTCTTATCTGGTGCTGACGCTGAGCCTGCTGACACTGGCTGGTCAGGCGGCCGCGGATGACAGACATCTGCTGAGTCAGGCGAGTCAGCTCGAGTCCAACAGCTACGATATCGCCCGAGAATTACGTCACTCTGGTGGTCACAGTTCGTTGTCAAACGATGCCGAAAAGCTGGCCCGTGAGGCGCGCCGCTTCCGCGACGCTGTTGCCGGCCACAGCAACGACATCTACGTGCGCGCCCGCTATGACGACATGGCGAGATATTACGACCGTTTCGATCACAACTACCGGCGCGCCTCTTTCGGCCATCAGCATCGCCATGTTCAGAGCACCTACTTCAGTATCTCTGCGGTGTTTAACGACATTGGCGGAAGCTATCGTGTTTATTCCAACAGTTTCGGAAGCAACGCCTTCGGTAATCACTACCGCAACCCCAGTCCTGTAATCATCTATCGCTCGCCACCTGTTTTCTTTGATCGTCATCGCGACAACCGTTACGATCGTAGGGATGACAGGCGCGATAGGGGACGCCACCATGATGACCGCCGTGATGACCGCCGTGATGGCCGTCGCAATCACTATAAATGAGAATGTAACTAATCAGGGTTTTGAGCACTCAGATTTTTTATTCGTCGATTGTTCAGCTGGCGGGATGTTCGTTCCTCAGCACGGGTTCGAGGGTCGGCCAGACATTATCTAGCACTAAGCCCTGCGCTTCGGCACGCGGATGGATGCCATCGTCCTGCATCAACTCCGGTTGCTGCGGAATGCCATCGATCAGGAAGGGGATGAGCGGCAGGTCCATGGATTCGGCTATCTCCGCATACTGGGCAGTAAACGGCCCCGTGTAGCGTTGCCCATAGTTGGGAGGAATTTGAATCCCTGCCAGAACTACTTTTGCTCCCGCGTCTTGGCTCAGCTTTACCATCGCGACGAGATTTTCCTTGATATTGGCCACCGGTAACCCGCGTAGACCATCGTTGCCACCTAGCTCTACTATGACGATGGCAGGCTTGTGTGCCTGCAGGGATGCGGGCAGGCGGCTTAGTCCTCCCATCGTGGTTTCGCCACTGACACTGGCGTTGACCACACGAAAGTTCAAGCCCTCTTCTGAAATTCTCTGGGCTAGCAGCGTCACCCAGCCATCCTCTACATCCATCCGGTAGCCGGCACTCAGGCTGTCGCCAAACACCAGAATGACGGGTTCATTCTCCTGCCCGAAAGCGT
>JBBSPQ010000035.1:0-9599 GCA_038258585.1 Pseudomonadales bacterium | reverse complement strand
ATCATCAGGAACATCCGGTAGAAGTGCCTGACCTATGGCGTCCAGCTCAAACAGTTCTCTGGTCAGCATGAGTAGGTCATCTCTGCCATCAGCACTGGCTTTTTTCATTTGCACACTGGGAGAATGTGTCAGTTTATTGGTCAACGCTCGCGCCAATATCTGCATTGCATCAGCCGGCGCGGCTCCCTTTTCCAGCGATCGCAAAGCCTTCTCTACCTCAAGATCACGAATCTGCTCTGCTTTCTC
The DNA here is from genome assembly GCA_038258585.1 of Pseudomonadales bacterium. Classification (GTDB taxonomy): domain Bacteria; phylum Pseudomonadota; class Gammaproteobacteria; order Pseudomonadales; family Pseudohongiellaceae; genus UBA5078. The sequence continues at coordinate 9,353 of JBBSPQ010000035.1, read as the reverse complement.
ACGGTATGCGCGCAAGGTATTGACCGCATTAAGCGAGCGCAGCTGACGAATATAGTCCTGTACCCCGCGCTCGATAATTGTCGTCGCTTGCGCCGCCGCTTCGGTGCGACTCTTAACACTGTCCTCAATCACATCGCTGATGTCGTCGATGCTATAAAGGTAGGCATCGGCTATCTCGCCCACTTCGGGCTCAATATCACGCGGCACGGCGAGATCGATCAGCAGAATAGGTTTGTGACGCCTTCTCTTTATTGCACTCTCTACCGCGCCTTTACCAAGCAGCGGTAACTGACTGTTCGTAGAGGACACAACAATATCGGCTTTGACCAGCTGCTCAGGGATATCCGCCAGAAGTACACCTTCGGCACCGAATTTCTCTCCCAACTCTACCGCGTTCTGGAGCGTGCGATTTGCCACCACGATATGCTTCACACCTTTATCCGTCAGATGTCGCGCGACCAGCTCGATAGTGCGGCCGGCGCCAATCAGGAGAGCATGTAGGCTCGGCAGATCAGAAAATATCTGTTCAGCCAGACTGACTGCAGCGTAAGCAACCGAGACTGGATTCTCGCCAATGGCGGTGTCTGTGCGTACCTGTTTGGCAATCGAGAAGGCTTCCTGAAACGCTCGCCCCAAACTGCCATTGATTGCACCGAGCTCTTTGGACACCGCATAAGCAGATTTAATTTGTCCGAGGATCTGCGGCTCACCCAAAACCATCGAATCGAGTCCACAGGACACTCGCATCAGATGCCGAATCACATCATCGCGCCAATGGAAGTAACTGCAGCGTTGCAGCTCTTCTTTATTCAGCCCGTGATAATTTCCCAACCAGTCGATGAGTCGGCGCTCCTGCTCATGTAACAGCTCATCAGCAATAAGAACGTCGGGGTCCACCGGCGAGGTCTCACCGAGATTGATGTGGGCGTAGAGCTCGGTGCGATTACAGGTAGAGACAATCACAATCTCTTCCAAGCCATCCAGTTCGCGCACGCGATGAATCGCATCCGCCACTTTCTCGGGCGAAAAAGCCACCTGCTCGCGAAAGTCCACGTTGGCAGTGTTGTGATTGATACCGAGTAAAACCAGCGCCATAGAAACCCTTGCTAAGACAGCAAGCCGATCGGGATGGAAAAAAGCTGGCTATCTTACTAAATATCGAGGCATGTGCCCAACAACATAATATGCATGACGAAAGTGCCGCATAGCGTGCTTTACTGGGACCCCCAACTTGTGCACGAAAGCACCCCCTCACAAGCGCACTCGCGTTGTTAAAGTCAGGGCAATGGAGGTACACTGCCTAGCGACAATTGAACAATTCGACGGTCTTGTGCCAGTGGTTGATTAGATGAACAGATTATCTTCCTACAATCTCGTGTTTGCCATATCGCTGGCGCTTAGCGCCTGCCAAAGCGTTTCCGTGCCCACTCCGGAGATTACAGATACTGAAGACTTCAGCGAAGAAATCGCCGAAGCAGTAGCACCAGCGCCAACTCCAGAACCCATCGTTTACGGCTCCTTTACCAAAGACGAGCTGAACCGCGCCATTATCAATGAATTATCCGGCCGTCGCGGCTATCTGCCCGATGCGGCAGAAGACTACTATGCGCTGGCCAAAGAAACCGGGGATCTTGGCATTATTCGTCGAGCCAGCCAGTTCGCCTCCGCGATGGGTGACACCGCACGCATGACAGAACTCGCGCAGATGTGGATCGATAAGGACCCCGACTCTATTGAACCGCATATGATGCTCAGCTCTCAGTTTGTGGAAAACGGACGCTTCGATGAGGCGCTCGTCCATATGGCTCGGGTGCTGGATCTGGGCGGTCGTATCGATTTCTCCAGCCTTAGTAGTCGCACGGAGAATCTGTCGCCACAGGCACGCGCCGAACTGATAGCCGGCATTCGCGAACTGCGTAAAGACTACCCCGCGGTCCGTTCACTCCATTATTCCCTGATACAGCTTCTGGAGCAGGCGCAACAGCCTCAGATTGCGATGACGGAACTGGACGCATACCGCTCCGAATACGGCAACTCAGCACGCATGATGCTGATCGAAGCGCAACTGTTATTGCAGCAGGACCAAGCGCAAAAGTCTCTTGATGTGCTGAAAACCGGCATTGACGAGTACCCGGACAACCGACTCATGCGCTTCAACTATGCGCGCGTTCTGGTGCAGATAGAAGATTTGGAGAATGCCAGAGCGCAATTTTCAACGCTTGCCGAAATGGCACCCGATGACTACGAAACTCTTTATTCCCTTGCATTGCTTGATCTCGAACTAGAATCCATCAGCAACGCCAAAAACCTCCTTGCACGACTAGTCCGAGTGAACTACCGCCCTAATGAGAGCCACTTCTACCTTGGCTATATCGCCGAGAAAGAAGGCAATGCCCGAGAGGCAATTGCTCAGTACCAGCAAGTACGCATCAGTGCCGACAACTTTGTGAACGCGCAGCGTCTGGCAATACGCCTGCTGATTCAGGAAGGCAGTATTGAGGAGTCCCATGACTGGGTAATGCGTGTATCCAGTGGCAATCCCCGTCTCGAAATCCTGTTGACCACTGTCGAGGCCGATGCACTCATCGCCGCTGGCCGTATGGATTTTGCCGATATTCTGCTGACCGAATCCATCAGCAAGTACCCACAGGATACTGACCTGTTGTTTGCAAGAGCCCTGGTCAACGAGCGTCAGGGCAACATGCCAAGCTCAGAGCAGGATTTACGCCGCATTATAGAGCTGGAACCACAAGACTCCCGAGCACTGAACCATCTCGGTTATACGCTTGCCGACAGCACTGACCGCTACGATGAGGCCCTGGCTCTACTGGAAAGAGCAATAGCAGTGTCGCCTGAAGACCCCGCCATCATCGACAGCTTGGCTTGGGCCCAATATAAGCTGGGCCTGTATGAAGAGGCGCTCGCCAATCTGGAACGTGCCTACGTCGTTTTCCCCGATCCCGAGGTCGCAGCGCATCTCGGTGAGGTTCTGTGGGCAATGGGACGACGCGATGAGGCAAGCCGAGTGTGGGGAGATGCTCTGCGCCAAGCCCCTGACAGCGATCTGCTCAAAGACGTGATTGAACGTTTCAAGACCGGAACCCGCAGCTAATTGTGAATACCGTAAAATCGCTAATTCTCCTTGGTCTTCTGCCTGTTGTGCTGACCGCATGTCTCGGCTCAACACGTATGGACGCGCCGGTCAATGAGAACTGGCAACAACGCCAGCTGATTCTCGACAATATCAATCATTGGGAATTCACTGGACGCATCGGCGTTCGTGACGACAAGGAATCACACTCATCACGCATACGCTGGCAACAACATGACGATGACTATGTCATCAACCTGTGGGGCACGCTGAATGTCGGAGCGACGGAAATTACGGGTTCACCCGATGGCGTTGTCTTGCGCCAGGAAAACAATGCGCCACTGAGAGCCAGCACTCCGGAACAACTGGTATACGATCAACTGGGTTACGAACTACCCGTGACAGAGTTAAGGTATTGGATCAAGGGGATTCCAGCACCCGGCGCTCGAAGCACTCCGTCCTTTGATGTCGAAAACCATCTGATCAATCTGCAGCAGTCCGGCTGGACGATACAATATTTGGGCTATACCAACTACCAAACCGAATCACTTCCAACCCGAATCAGAATTGAGAAAGCCCCATTGCGCCTCGATTTCGTACGCTTGGATTGGACGCTGTAATAGTGCTCTTAGTAGAAACTTCCCCAGTAAAATCTTTCCGCTAGAAAAAGTGCCATATCACTCATGAAAGAATCCATCACGCTGAGTTCACCAGCTAAACTCAATCTCTTCCTGCACATCACAGGACGCAGGGAGAATGGCTATCACGACCTGCAAACCGTCTTCCAGCTTATCGACTACAACGACGAGCTGGAATTCACTAAAGAGAAAACAGGCAAATTGAGCCTACACTGCAATGACGCGGAACTGGCCGAAGAAAGCAACTTAGTGCTACGAGCCGCGCGAGCGCTGCAGGACTACACAGATTGCAGAGTGGGTGCCACCATAAAACTCAACAAGCGCATACCAATGGGGGCAGGACTGGGAGGAGGAAGCTCCAACGCAGCAACCACTCTTGTTGCGCTGAATCAGTTATGGGACACGCAATTGAGCGTTGCACAACTTTGTAAGCTCGGCGCGGTCCTCGGAGCCGATGTCCCGGTATTCGTGCGTGGCGAGTCGGCGTGGGCGGAAGGCATCGGTGAAATCCTGACACCATTAGAATTACCGCAAAAATTCTATCTCGTCATTACACCGGATTGCCACGTTTCCACGGCAGACATTTTTTCGCATCAACAATTGACACGGAACACAACTGCCATCAAAATGGCCGCCTTTCTGGCTAGGCACACCAGAAATGACTGTGAAAACGTTGTCCGCAAGCTCTATCCGCCGGTCGATGAAGCACTCAATTGGTTAGACCAATACGCCCCTGCAAGGATGACAGGAACGGGCGCGAGTGTATTTGCAGGATTTAACACGGAAGCGGAAGCGACGGCTTTATTAAGCACTCTTCCCATTGAAATGAAAGGGTTTGTTGCCAAAGGTCTGCAACGCAGCGCCTTGTATGAGCCAGTATGCTAAGCATGCAATTGCTCAAGTTATAGCTTAAAATGCACGAGTTTTTGGGGTGTCGCCAAGTTGGTAAGGCACAAGGTTTTGATCCTTGCATGCGTTGGTTCGAGTCCAGCCACCCCAGCCATTTTTGAGAACGTTCATCAGGATGGATTAGTTTCCCCTGATCTCACATTGAATCCAGACAGACGGCCGGATCGCTTATCTTAAGCCTGACTAAAAAATCTCTCAGAACTTATACGAAACTGCCTTCTAAAGGATCCACGCTCATGGCAAATAATTTGATGGTGTTCACCGGTAACGCGAATCCGGTGCTGGCGGACAAAATCGCCAAGCACATCGGGATTCCACTGGGTGATGCCACCGTCAACAAGTTCAGCGACGGCGAAATCAATGTCGAGATCAAGGAAAACGTTCGCGGCAAGGATGTGTTTCTTATCCAGTCGACCTGCGAACCGACCAATGACAGCCTGATGGAATTGCTGTTGATGTCCGATGCCATGCACCGTGCGTCCGCCAATCGCATCACTGCTGTGGTTCCCTACTTTGGCTATGCCCGTCAGGATCGTCGTGTCCGCTCTGCTCGCGTTGCCATCAGCGCTAAAGTAGTCGCCGACATGATCAGTGCGGTAGGCGTACACCGCTTACTTACCGTCGATCTGCACGCAGAACAGATTCAAGGTTTTTTCAGCATTCCGGTGGATAACGTCTATGGCTCCCCTCTGCTGATCGAAGATATAGAAAGACAGAACTACAAAAATTTGACAGTCGTCTCTCCCGATGTGGGTGGCGTAGTGCGAGCCCGCGCAGTGGCAAAGCAGCTGAACGTGGATCTGGCGATCATCGACAAACGTCGCCCTCAGGCCAATGAAGCCCAGGTCATGCACATTATCGGTGAAGTGAAAGATCGCACCTGTCTGATCGTCGATGACATGGTCGACACTGCTGGCACACTTTGTAAAGCTGCAGCTGCTCTGAAAGAGCAAGGCGCTGCTCGGGTAGTGGCGTACTGTACGCATCCGGTTCTGTCCGGCAACGCATTCCAGAACATCAGCGAATCCGAACTGGACTCGTTGGTTGTAACCGATACGATTCCACTTAGCGAAAAATTCGCGAAGTGTAAGAAAGTGCGCCAATTGTCCATGGCCAAACTGCTTGCCGAATCGATACGCCGAGTAAGCAATGAAGAATCCATCAGCGCGATGTTTGACAACACCTGATACAGGTGAGGTTTCGCTCTGAGGCATTCCGGGTCAATTTCTGATCCGGAATAAAACGAAAGATCCGCGACACTTCCTGATCATCGCTTCGGCGATACGAAGGCAGGGTTTGCGGGTCTTTTTTTAACACTGTGTCAGGTTGGTCGCAAACCGGGCATGGTCTGACGATGTTGAGAAACATCACTGAACTGGAGAAATAAAATGTCCAAAGAATTTGAGCTGAATGCTACAGCCAGAACGGATCTGGGGAAAGGTGCGAGCCGCCGCCTGCGCCGTTTGGCTGACCTCGTCCCTGCCATCATCTACGGTGAAGGCAAAGATCCCATCAATATCAGTATCCCGCACAAGGATATTCAGAAAGCACTGTCTAACGAGGCTTTCTTTTCCCACATCATTACATTGGTTGTGGGCAAGAAAAAAGAACAGGTGGTCATCAAAGATCTGCAACGTCACCCTGCCAAGCCACGCATCATGCATGCTGACTTCCAGCGTGTCAGTGCTGACCACGCCATCACGGTTCAGGTACCTCTGCACTTCATCAATGAAGATAAATGCAAAGGCGTCAAACTGGGTGGTGGCAGCATCATCAAGGCAATGACGGAACTGCAAGTCAGCTGTCTGCCAAAAGATCTGCCTGAGTTTATCGAAGTTGACATGATTGACCTTGGTGTGGGTGAAGCGATTCACATTTCCCAGATCACTCTGCCAAAAGGTGTTACCAGCATTGACCTGGCCCATGGGCACGATGCGGACAACTCCATCGTCAGCGTTCTGCCTCCACGTGGTGGCTCTGCTTCTGAAGATGGTGAAGAAGAAGGTGAAGGCGAAGCAGAGGCCTGATAGCGTCTCCTGCTGTAACGCCGCGGACCATAGACTATGCAAGGCAATGCGTTAAAGCTGATTGTGGGCCTGGGAAATCCAGGCCCACAATATCGTCATAACCGACACAATGCAGGTGCCTGGTTTCTGTCCCGCGTGGCCAGCGACTTTAACGGCGAGCTGCGCACTGAAAGCAAATTCTTCGGCGAAGCAGGTTGCGTTAACATTGCCGGCCAAGATGTTCGCCTGCTCTTTCCCACTACCTTTATGAATCGCAGCGGTCAGTCTGTCTCCGCATTCTGCAGTTATTTCGACATTGCCCCTGAGAACATGCTGGTGGCCTATGACGAAATCGACTTCGATGTCGGCATGACCAAGTACAAGCAGGGTGGTGGTCACGGTGGCCACAACGGCATTCGCGATATCATCAGCGCGCTCGGCGATCAGAAAGATTTCTACCGCCTGCGTATCGGGGTTGGGCACCCAGGCAATAAAGCCTTGGTCGCCAACTATGTCCTAGGCGATCCATCGAAGAAAGAAGCGGAAATGATCCATGGCGATATTGATCTTGCCATCCGCACACTGCCGCACGCAGTAAAAGGCGCCTGGCAGACCGCCATGCACGAATTGCATACCAAACCCGTCTAACGGGAATGACAAGCACTCACAACGGAATACTTGGGCCGATGGCCCCACAGGAAAAATCATGGGTTTCAAATGCGGCATCGTTGGACTTCCCAATGTAGGCAAGTCCACTCTGTTCAATGCCCTCACCAAGGCAGGGATTGCAGCAGAGAACTTCCCGTTCTGCACTATCGAACCTAACTCTGGCTTGGTGCCCATGCCCGATCCGCGTCTGGATAAGCTGTCCGAGATTGTTAAGCCGCAGAAAATCATTCCAACGACGATGGAGTTTGTGGACATCGCGGGCCTCGTTGCCGGCGCCTCCAAAGGCGAAGGACTCGGCAACCAGTTCCTCGCCAATATCCGTGAAACCGATGCCATTGCCCATGTCGTACGCTGTTTTGAAGACACCAATATTATCCACGTTGCCGATGCTATCAATCCGGCAGCGGACATCGAAGTGATCAATACCGAGCTAGCGTTGGCCGACCTAGAATCTGTCGAGAAGGCAGCCCACCGCGCGACCAAACTGGCTCGAAGCGGTGACAAGGATGCAGCGAAACAAGCCGCTCTATTGGAGCGTGTCAGAGCTCATCTTGACGAAGCGAAACCTGTGCGCACGCTGAACCTCAATGCTGTTGAATTAGATGCTCTATACGGTCTGCACCTGCTTACAGTCAAACCAACAATGTATATCGCCAACGTTGATGAAGATGGTTTCGAGAACAACCCCTTCCTCGACAAAGTCACTGAAATTGCCAAAGCAGAAGGGGCTGTCATTGTGCCCATCTGCAATAAGCTGGAATCCGAGATTGCCGAACTGGAAGAAGCCGAAAAAGCAGAATTCCTGCAAGACCTTGGCATGGAAGAACCAGGACTGGATCGAGTCATTCGTGCTGGCTATGCTCTGCTCGGTTTGCAGACGTATTTCACAGCTGGCGTAAAAGAAGTACGTGCATGGACAGTGAATGTCGGTGCCACAGCCCCACAAGCCGCTGGTGTCATTCATACCGACTTTGAAAAAGGTTTCATCCGCGCCGAAGTCGTCGGCTACGAAGACTTCATTCAGTATAAGGGTGAACAGGGCGCGAAAGATGCGGGCAAATGGCGCTTGGAAGGAAAAGAATACATCGTGAAAGATGGCGACGTCGTGCACTTCCGATTCAACGTCTAAGAGCTGCATTCGGACACGCTCTTCGACTTGACAACAAGTCTTGAAATGTCCAGAATTCGCATCCTTCAAACGGCTACGGCACCTTTGCCCGATCCGACAGTTTCATGGCTATGTAGCTCAGTTGGTTAGAGCACAGCATTCATAATGCTGGGGTCCGTGGTTCAAATCCACGCATAGCTACCATATAAATCACGGGGTTAACGGTTAAAAAGACCGTTAACCCCTTTTTTTTAACCTAGCTGGTACGCAGATCTAGTGCAAACCATTTTGCTCCTAATCCCTCGTCGATAACGAGCCTGAAGTCATTGCTTTGTATTATAAAGTAGGCAAACCATAGCCAGGGTAAATCTAACCTTGCCAATAAATACATCTGCGTTACAATGTGTCCACATCTCTAACTGACACATCTCCATGTCCGTTTCTAAGACCGCCACCCTTAATCTTCGTATCGACCCCCTGCTAAAAGAGGCAGTGCGGATTGCCGCCCTACGTGACCATCGCTCCATTGCCAATTTAATCGAAGTACTGATTCGCAAGCACTGTGAAGAGAACGATATTTCCATCCCTGAGCAACAGGCTTTGTTTGAGCAACCAGACAATGAATGAAAAAACTCTTAGAGCTCTGATTGAGGCAGGCGCCATCCGCAAGGTGCGCATCATCGCCGACGGCAGTGTATTCCATGTCGAGGCTGACACCCCGACCACTACAGTCACCGCCACCACTGTCGCTGGCGCAATCAAGACTTGGAGCACGCTAGATACTTGCGCCAAATGGGTGCGAGGATTGGGGCTAGGAACAGCCCAGATCAACTTGGCAAAATGGGTACCGAATCAAAGAGGCTTGCGGCTATGAGCGATGAAATTAGAAACCGCCAGTTTAGCTTCAAATGTCCTAAGATCTGGTATGCCCT
>JBBSPQ010000034.1:0-9621 GCA_038258585.1 Pseudomonadales bacterium | reverse complement strand
TATCGAGAACGGTGTGCTGGTCAGCACTGACGGCCGCATTGTCGCCGTCGGCTCTGCCGCTTCCGTAACAATTCCGGATGATGCCCAGCGCATTGATGTAAGCGGCAAGACTCTCATTCCAGGCCTGATCAACACCCATGGCCATGTTGGCGGCGTGCTCGGTCTTGAAAGCGGCCACTACAATCGCGGCAATCTGTTGCGACAATTGGCTCTGTATGCCCGCTACGGCATCACGACCGTCAACAGTCTGGGCGATGACGAGTATGAAGGCTTTGCGATTCGAAATGAACAGAATCCGGTCTATCTCGACCATTCCCGTCTGCTCGTTGCAGGCCCTGTGCTGGCTCCCAAGACAGTTGCCGAGGCGGTGCGGGCGGTCAACGGCGTCGCCGACCAGAATGCCAATTTTATCAAGATTCGCGTCGACGACAATCTTGGTCGTACTGCCAAGATGGAGCCCGATATATATCAAGCGGTTGCAGACGAATCGGAGAAACGCGGCATTCCGTTGGCCGTGCATCTCTATAATCTGGAAGACGCTAAAGGTGTACTTGCTGCCGGCGCCGATTTCATCGCCCACAGTGTGCGCGACACCGAAGTGGATCAGGAACTGATTGATGCACTGAAGAGTCGAGACGTCTGTTATACCCCCACGCTTACGCGGGAGCTTTCGACATTCGTCTACGAGAGTGAATCGGATTTCTTCAGCGACCCCTATTTTCTCAAGGAGGTCGATCCAGCCATCATCGACACGCTGCGCGAACCCGAACGGCAGCAGCGCATGCACGACAACGCCAGCGCGCAGACTTACAAGAATCAGGCACTGCCAACTGCAATGCACAACTTGAAGATTCTGTCCGACGCGGGAGTCCGTATCGCGATGGGGACGGACACCGGGCCGGCGGCGCGTTTTCAGGGTTACTTTGAGCACGTTGAAATGAGCATGATGGTGGATGCAGGCATGTCGCCGATGCAGGTAATTAAAGCCGCCACCAGTGATGCTGCTAGTTGCATCGGCATGAACTATCTCGGCTCGCTGCAGGAAGGCAACTGGGCCGACGTGGTGGTGCTGGATCGTAATCCTTTGGACGACATAAACAACACCAAATCGGTCAGTCAAGTGTGGATTGCCGGCAATCTGGTGCCTGCGGCTGAGTAAATCCTCGCTCTACCGGAATCGATTCTCATAGAGGACAACGTTAGCAGTGCCACCGCCAACGGCTACGATGTCCTCGTCGCCATCTTCGTCGAAGTCGAAAACCATCAGTCCTGATACTGCCACGCCGCCATTGTCCAGCGGCGTGCGCTGCCACTGCTTCAGAGCAGGCATATAGCGATAAATATTCAAACCATAGGGGCGGGAACGGTATCCGGCCACAATCTCATCACGACCGTCGTTGTTGATATCGATCACCGCTAACGCATGTCCCCCTACCAGTTCCGAATCGATGACCTGACGCGACCACGGCAGTGATCCATCTTCGTTGGGGCTGTAGACGACCACTTCATTGCCGTGCCAAGGTTCAATGCTGGCGATAAAGCGCGCCGAATCCTCCAACGAGCCGACAGCCACTTCACTGCTACCTTGGTTCGGACGAGGACTACGGTTGCCCGCACCAAGCGGAGTCTGGTTAACAAAACGACCATTCGAAGCGAGCTGAAACAGATCGATGCCCGCGAAACTTGCGGTCAAGAGATCGTCCCTGCCATCAGCATCCCAATCGGTGACAGTCAGACCGTGGGCCATTTCCATTTCGCGAGAGATCACCGCCTTACCCCAAGGGCCATCGCGCAGGTCGCGAGGCACGCTATAGGCTGTCAGTTCCGACCCCACGGCATAGTCCGGTTCTTCGGCTCCTATTCCGATGATAGGTAAATTGATTAATACAAGTTGTCCCTGTCCCTGCACATCAGCCCAGCGCAGGCGATGGGAAGTCGGAATCCTGTCGATGTCGTATATTTGCCATTCCTGATTCAACATGGGGTCGCCGGGATTTTCCAGCCACTGTACCAGCCCACCTTCGGTTGAGGCGCGCAGGTTGAATTCGCTCGCCAGCGCAAGATCGATATCTCCGTCTCCATCAATATCGTGAACGGCTGCCGCAATGTTGCCTGTCGTCGCCGAGCTGATTGTGTACTTCTCCCAGGTGGGGTTGCGATACCACACCAGTTGCGCCGGCGTCGTCGCAAGACTGATCACATCCAGTTTGCCGTCGCCATCGATGTCAGCCACATCAAGGCCATAGCCTCCGGGAAAAGCATCATTGAGGACAACCCTGTCGAAGCGCTGGACGTCAGCAGCCTCGCAGGCGCTAAGGAGCAACACACAAATGCTCGTGAGTCCGACTTGAGATGTGCGGGTACGAAAATCATTTTCCGAAAAGAATCTGCTCAACATATTTTCTCTCGATTTTCTGTAAGTAACGGTACCGTACGGGTGGGGCAACTTTTTTTTGCGCAACTATTTTAGCGATTCCTGCGCAGTAGCAACAAAGACAGTGCCGCACTGAAAAACGCTGCTACTGTAACGAGCAATATCGCGCCAAGCGACACTTCTTGTTTCGTTTTGAAATCAGCGCTGACCCCTGGCACGCTCCAAAGATCGCCATTGCCCTTACCAACAACCAACTGCGCCTTCATTCCTTTTTCCATGTGTTGCGTCATGTCGCAATGGACCAAGTATGTTGCATTGTCGCTGGGGACGATGAAACTGCCCATCACGTGCTGACCGCCACTGGCTTCCAAGTGAAACATCCCTTGTGGATACAGGTAGCGCGGCAATCCGTGCAACATCCATTGATGGCGCACATCATCCTCATTGGTGAAGTGAATCGTGACGCGACTGCAGGGCGGCGCGTGAAACTCGTACTGGCTATAACCGAAGACGCGGTTCGAATTCGGCAGGGCGTATTTCGTGCCGGCATTTACCGTGAACGAAACGTCTTCACTAATTTCCTGACAGTCTTGCGGCAACTTGTCAGTGTTGCTGTTCATCACCATGCCATTGCTATCGAACTGCATGCCTTCGTGACCGGCATGTTCGTGTTGAGCCAACGCATGTGAACACAATACACAAATCAATGTCGCGCAGCTTGTGCTGAGGAATTGGGTTCGCAACCGGTTCATCTGCGCCCCTCTACCAAGCGTCGCAGCAACGTGATGAGACTCGCGAAGACCAGTCCGAGTGTCAGACCCAGCGCCAACAGGCGCAGCAAAAACCAGAATGGTTTTTCGCCCACAACATCAACTTGCGGCAAGTCATCGCGACGATAGAAATCTGCATTGAAGAACATGTTCATGTCTTCGCCCTGGGTGATGGGCCAACCGTCAGCATCAATAAAATCGCGGTACACAATCGCATCCATATTGCCGCCTGGGGCAATGCCGTTTGTCGTCACACCAACACCTTGGTGGTCGTGCATCATCCATACGCCGCTGCCATAAGAGTGAGTGCCGTCGTTAGTTGTGTCCAAAGTGAGGTCGACCCGTTGCGCACTGGCGAGCCAGAACACATCACGTGTCACCTGTGCTTCCGGCGCTAATTCGGTGCCGTCAAGATGGGTAATGGTAGCCTTGTGGCCATGAGGATGAAGCGCCAATCCCGCGTTACCCGCATTGAGTACTCGCAGTCGAATCTTCTCGTTGGGTCCGGTGACAATGAGTGACTCGCGGAACGTATAGGGAAAGGAACGTCCATTCACGGTGAAGTAATTGCTGTGAGCAGTGGTCAGATTATAGCCACCATGCAACCACTTCTCGATCTCCACTGGATCGTTGGTGCGTTGAATGACGTTATTCAGCTCGCTGTCCAGATCGGTGTATTGCAGATCATATTCCTGATCATACTTTTCCCTGCTCGCCTGCGATGTCACTCTTACTTGACCGGCACCGATGTTCATAGTCTGCAAAGTGTTGTTGGGACGATTCTCCTCCACAATAAACATGCCCTGCATTCCCATCATTATATGGGTCTGTGTCTGCACGTGACAGTGATAGAAAGCGGTGCCTGTGGTGCGCGGCGTGAGTTCGTATGTGCGCGACTCGCCGGGCAGCACAGGCATCTCGCTCGTCATCGGAACCCCGTCGTTGCCTTGACCGTCCGCTGTCAGATAAGAATGATCAACACCATGGAAATGAATCGTGTGCGGCATGTAGTGAGTGTTGTCCATGGTAATGAACACGTGATCACCCTGTTCAATCCGCAGACTCGGCGACGGCAGGCGCAACATCGCGGAGGCCTGATTGGATTCAAAACTCTCTGTGGCCATACCAAACATTTTTGGCACGAATACCCAAAGACCGGGTGTTATACCTGGAGCAATGGCGAACTGGGCCGTTGGCACAAGGGAGTCGGGAGAGCCACCGTTGAGTTCGGCAATCTCCAGCCGGATATGAATTTCATCAGGATCGCCATCACCATCGAGATCAGCGCCTTTTACTATTGCGTCGGGCGCCAGACCCGCACGCATCAAAGTGTCAGTTGAGACATTATTGGTGCCTTTTACAAAGGCGGCAATGGCATAGGGATTATCCGCAACACAGGTGGGAGATGCCGCGATCTCAACTCCCTCTATAACTTGAGCCTCGCGCCAGCCGAGTAAGTCTTCCGGACAGGCTTCCTCCATTGGCGCAGCCATCTCTGTAGGTGCGGACATGGACGCGGTTGTATTTTCTTCGTAGGCGGGAGTGCCAATCAGCTGGGCAAGCTCAAAGCGCAGACGTGGCGGGTACCACTGCGAGGGAAATAGCACTGCACTGAGGACAAGACCTACCACCAGTAAAACGACTGCGCGCATATGCGATCCCGTGTAATTTATTCTAGACTTTTTGCTTGTGCTTACGCCTGTACTTAAGCTTGGGTACGGCGCTGCTGCCACCGGCCATAACCACCCGTGCCGAACCAATAACCACCCTGCAACAACACAGCGATAAGTAGGAACAACGGCCATGAACCACGATCAGGGCCACCCACCTGAAAATAGAACACCGCATTATAGAGGCGGTCGTCATCGGGATGCTGCGCCGTGACAATACCAATATAAGTGCCCTTCTCGGCGAAATGATAATTGGCGGTGAACTCGCCCGCGTCCCTGATCTGTGGTGGCTGATAAAACACCGTCACAGCATCCAGATCGGGTATCGTCTGCACATCTTCCCAGCGGGCGTAAATTCCAAAATTCTGATCGTCGGTGATGATGCGGAAATCGACCGGCATTTGTCGTAGAAATTCGTGCTGATACTCCATCACGAAGACCGTGTCATTGACTGCCGGAATCTCTTCACAGAACTCTTCACTGCCGCTGACTTGTGGTTGATAGATCGTGAAATGCGCCTTCAGAAAGCCGATGTTGATGACACACAAGTCTTCCTCATAAGCCACGCCGCCATGAGCGAGGACAGAGGTGGCTGCCGGGAATTGCAACAACAGCAGAGAGAGGAGGAAACAACATTGCCTGAACATACCGGACTACAAATCCCGAGGGCTGAAAACGTGCCGCAACGGTATCACAACACCGGCAGCGCTTCATCTACCGCGACTCTGGGCAAATACAACCAACCCTAGACCTGACCCCCAAATCCCACTATCCTCGTCTCATCAACGTATAACAACAACCAGAACAGGCCTATCACCGTGACTCACACTGCGAACTCAACTACACGTTCAGTGCGTCGGCAGATATTCGATCTGCATCGCCGCGCACCAAAAACAATGGTGCAAACTCTCTTCTGCCTGCTGCTCAGCGCAGTGGCAGGAAACAGCATTGCCCAAGAATCCGATCACCAGTACACCAGCGAAGCCATACAGGCTGGCTCCCGTGTGTACGTGCAGAATTGCGCGCTTTGTCATGGCCCTCAGGGAGAAACTGTGGACGGTGTCAACCTGCGCACGGGGCAGTTCCGAACGGCACAGTCAGACGAAGATCTAGTCAGAATTATCACGCAGGGAGCCGCAGGAGGGCGGATGCCGGCCTTCAGTCTGCGCCCCGAAGAGGTCAACGGTATAATCGCCTTCATTCGCGCCGGCTTCGATCCTGACGGGGTCGCCGTTCGCATTGGCAGCCCGGCCGCAGGCAAGCAGATTTTTGAGGGCAAGGGTGAATGTGCCAACTGCCACCGCGTCAACGGCCAGGGCCCTCGTACCGCGCCGGATTTGAGCGATGTCGGTGCGATTCGCACTCCGGCGTTTCTGCAGAACACCATCACAGATCCTGCTTCGACGCTCGCACCGATCAATCGCCAGGTGCGCATCGTGACTAGAACAGAAGAAACGGTAATTGGTCGTCGCTTGAATGAAGACACCTATTCTGTGCAACTGATCGACTCCAACGAACAGCTACGATCGTTCATCAAAGCCGATCTGGTTCGTTACGAGCTCAGCGACACGCCGGTGCACCAACCCACATCCCTTTCCAGCGTTGAGGTCGCCGACCTCATCGGTTATCTGCTGACACTGCGAGGCATGGAATGAAAATGCTGAATCCAATACTTAGAACCATTCCTAAAGCGGCCCTCACTGCCGTGTTCTGTTTCGGTAGTCTTGTCACTGCAACGACGGCGATCGCGCAAGTCACATACGAACGCCTGCTCAACGCTGCAGAAGAACCCGAAAACTGGATGACCTACAACGGCAACTATGCCAGCCAGCGTTACAGCACCCTCGACCAGATTACTCCGCGTAATGTTGAGAATCTGGAACTGAAGTGGATGCTGCAGAACCAAGTCTTCGGCGCCTGGCAATCTAACCCTATCGTCGTCGATGGCGTCATGTATCTTACCGAACGCCCTAACGATGTGATGGCACTTGACCCAATTACAGGTCGCGTGTTCTGGATGTACAAATATACCAATGCCGAGAATGCGCGAGTGTGCTGCGGTGCCAATAATCGCGGCGTGGCTGTGTATGAAGACAAGGTGTTCATGGGCACGTTGGATGCGCATCTGATCGCACTGGACCGCATCAATGGCGAACCACTGTGGAAAGTGGAAGTCGGTGACGTCAACGAGGCTTACTCCATCACCATGGCGCCACTGATCATAAAGGATAAAGTGATCGTCGGTGTGGGCGGCGGTGAATACGGCATTCGTGGTTTTGTTGCCGCTTACGACGTGGAAACCGGCGCCGAAGTGTGGAAGTTCTACACCATTCCCGGCCCTGGTGAACCCGGACACGACAGCTGGGAAGGTGACGATTGGCAACATGGCGGTGCACCGGTATGGATTACCGGCTCCTTCGATCCAGAATTAAACCTGACCTATTGGGGCGTCGGCAATCCCGGCCCAGACTGGAACCCCGGTCAGCGCCCCGGCGACAACCTCTATTCCGACTCTGTTATCGCGCTTGACGCCGACACCGGTGAATTGAAATGGCACTTCCAGTTCACACCCAACGACGGCTATGACTACGACTCGGTGCAGGTGCCTCTGCTGGCCGACATCGAATGGAATGGCGTCCCGTCGAAAGTGATGCTGTGGGCAAACCGCAACGGTTACTTCTATGTGCTGGACCGCGTTACCGGCAAATTCCTGCTGGGCAAACCTTATGTCAAAGTGAACTGGTCTAGCGGACTTACCGCCGATGGTCGGCCCATTCCGACGCCCCAGCCCGAAGGCATGCCGACATGGCCAGGCAATCAGGGCGGGACTAACTGGTACCCCCCTTCATACAGCCCGCGCACTGGTCTGTTCTACTTTGGTTCGTGGGAAGACTACGCCACGATCTACCGTCCCGAAGAGTCTGAGTACGAACCCGGTCGCGCATTCCTCGGAGGAGGATTCACCGTGCTGACTCCAGCCATCGGTGCGCCCGGCGTCGGTATCGGACGCACCACGCCAATCAATACCTGGACCGACGAAGTCGGACACGCCAAGTTGCAAGCTATCGATCCGCAAACCGGCGAGGCAAAATGGACATACGACCAGTTTGACGTGAGCGACGGCGGCATGCTGACCACCGCTACCGATCTGCTGTTCGCAGGCGGCCGCGAGGGTCACTTCCACGCGCTGGATGCGCGTACTGGCAAGTTACTGTGGAAAGCCAGCCTCGGCGGCCAGATCGCCATGGCGCCGGTCACTTACATGATTGATGGCGTGCAGTACATTACCGTAATTTCCGGCAATGCGATGGCGACATTTGCGTTGGAAGAGTAATGAAACGTGGCTTTGGTGGGGCCTTGGATGCGAGATAAATTAGTCAGGACACGCCCGCAAGTACATCCTTGTAGGGCTCGGTTCGCGCCATCCATGGCGCTCAACGGTCCTGACTAATTCACCTCACATTCAAGGCTCGTAGTTCAGATTGTCTCTCCTACCTAGCCAGCGGATCAGGTTTTTTAGGCTCGATGTTCACCCCCGCAACGTGCTTCTGAAACTGGGCTTTGCTGATTACTTTCTCTTTGTACATCGACACCAGCGCTGCATGGGCAATGTACGTTGCGCTGATCTCGAAGAAATCTCTCAGCGCTTCGCGTGTCTCGCTCAAACCATATCCATCCGTTCCCAAAACTGTATACGCGCGCGGCATCCACGGCGCAATTCCTGACGCCAATGCTTTCATGTAATCCGTTGCCGCAACGAACACGCCCTGCTCGTGAGAAAAGATTGTCTCCAGGTAAGAGCGACGTGGCACTTTTAGTGGATGTAAACGATTCCAACGCTCACAAGCCTGAGCGTCGCGCTGCAGTTCGGTGAAGCTGGTAACGCTCCACAAGTCGACGCGATAATCCATTGCTTCCAGCGTTTCTGCAGCGCCAACCGCCTGCTGCATGATCGAACCACTGGACAGCAGATGAATAGGCGCGCCTTTACTCTCCGATCGACGGAAACAGTAAACCCCACGCAGCACGCCCTGTTCAATCTCAGGGTCATCGGGCAATCCCGGCATTGTGTAGTTCTCGTTATACAGCGTGATGTAGTAGAAGCATTTCTCCTGCAATGTGTACATGTGATGAATACCATCACGCACGATGATCGCCAGTTCGTACCCGAAAGCAGGGTCGTAACTCTTCATGTCAGGATAAGTGCTCGCCAGTATGTGCGAATGGCCATCCTGATGCTGTAGCCCTTCTCCATTGAGCGTGGTTCTTCCCGCTGTACCGCCAAGAAGGAAACCGCGACACATCATGTCACCGCAGGCCCAGACCATGTCGCCGACACGCTGGAAACCAAAAATAGAATAAAAGATATAGAACGGGATCATCGGAATTCCGTGCACAGCATAAGCAGTTCCTGCGGCCATAAAAGAGGCAATGGCGCCTGTCTCACAGATTCCTTCTTGCAATATTTGACCGTCGATACTCTCGCGGTATGGCACGACAGAGTCCGCATCCACCGGCGTATATTTCTGACCCTGCGAGGAATAGATTCCAGCCACACGGAACAATCCTTCGAGGCCGAATGTGCGCGCCTCATCGGGCACAATAGGTACCACGTAGCGCCCCATGTCTTTATCTTTTAAAAGCAGCGACAGCAGTCGAATCATCGCGATGGTGGTCGACAAAGTTTTCTCGCCACTGCTTGCGGTTACTGTGCGTAACGCATCCAAACTCGGGGCTTCCAGCGTAGGACAATTGAGCACGCGAGCCGGGAGACTGCCGCCCAGCGCTTCCCGATGTTTGCGCAAAT
>JBBSPQ010000033.1:0-9691 GCA_038258585.1 Pseudomonadales bacterium | reverse complement strand
GCAAAAATTGTGGATAAATTCGGCGAGAGAGAAAAACAATCCGCTGGGGAAAAATTGGGGCAGCGCCAATCCGCTGCGGTAACAACAGAGACTATCTTAAACTAGACAGATATTTGTCTGGACAAAGGGGTCCGCTATAGATCAACAGTCAATCAAGGCTGCAAAAATCGGCCTCGAATTTGTCATTAAGGCATGGAAGAACTTTGGAATCAGGTTTTTAAAGAGTTGACGCAAGCTCTTTAAAAAATGCTCTTGATTCCGTTGATATGCACTCTGTACTTTACGAAGAGGAACTTGCTTAGCGCGTCACTTCCGCAAGGGTTGCACTTGACCGCTTAATCTGAGGTGATAATTTCTTTTCCCAGTAAGCCTCAATATATCTCACAGTACTATCAAAAAAACGGACACTGAAGTTCCTATGGACGAAATCATACAATATTTAAACCTGCAAACTGTTGACATCCTCTGTTCAAACTGCGGTGTCGACGTCGCGGTCAAGATTATTATTTTGAGGGAAGAAAGTCATTTTATTTGCCCCTGTGGTACGAGTATCCCTACAAGGCCATTCGTCAAAGCGCTTAACGAAGCCGAAATTATAGTGAAAAAAACGCTGCCCGGATTCAGATGTTTGTGATTGTACTGGGGCTTACTTGATTCCGGAAATGATCTGCATAATCCGCAATGTCTTTAACGTTGTTAATACGAGGTAATGTCGGCTTTCGGCCAAACGCTTACATTTGTTTATATTTGAATAAGGGCATTAAAATGTTCCGCTGAACAATCAGAAAAACTGATAAATTCTCAAGTGACAGGGATGCCAGTTGTTGACGAGGGTCGACTGGTTGGCATAGTCACTCGTAGCGATGTTGTGCGAGCACCGGCCCATTTGAGGTACCGACAAGTTAACCCCCAATCCGCCAGTATTCAGCTTATGACTCAATCAAAAATATACAGGCGCTACCGTTTTCCGCCAGAAATCATCCAATATGCCGCATGGCTTTACCACCGCTTCAACCTGAGCACCGTGACGTCGAGGACTTACTGGCCGCGCGGGGTGTCACTGTTAACTACGAAGCCATTCGCCTCTGGTGCAACAAGTTCGGATCGATATATGCCCAGAGATTAAGACGGGAGCACCATGGCTATGGTGACACTTTTTCATTGATGAAGTCTTCGTCAAGATCCATGGAAAGCAACATTATCTTTGGGCAGCTGTTGACCAGGATGGTGAAGTTATCGATGTCTTTTTACAAAAACGACGTGACGGAAAGGCCGCAAAGCGTTTCTTTAAACGGCTATTTCGCAATCACAAAGGTGAGCCACGTAAGCTTGTAACGGACAAGTTGAGAAGCTACGGGGTTGCTCACAGAGAGTTGATACCGGATACGATCCACGACACATCTCAATACGCCAACAATCGGGCAGAGCTTTCACACGAACCGACACGAGTGAGAGAGCGAGGTATGCGTATTTTCAAATCTATGCAGCAGGCACAACAATTTTTTAATGTGCATGCAGCTGTCTATAACTTGTTCAACCTCGATCGTCATTTGGTGTCAGCAAAGAATTACCGCTATTTCCGACTGCGAGCTTTTGCGTCCTGCGAAAAGGCGGCAGCGATATAGAACGCGGTTTACTTGGATTTTTCGACTTAGCCAGTTAACTTGTCAATACTCAGAAAGATTGTCACGAATAAAATGAAAACCTATGATGTGGCTCATAGCGAATTGATTCCAGATACGATTCACGATACAACTCAGTACGCTAACAAGAGAGCTGATCTCTCCCATGAACGCCACCTTTCTCACTCGCAAACAAATTAATCTTTCAATACAAAAGATACCTTCATGGTAACGCGATATTCTTTAACTTTGCCATCGTCGACGCTGACTTTCTGTTCTTTAACCCATGCGCTTTTTACATTTTTTAAGGTTTTGTCAGCCCGAGCAATCCCCTTTGAGATGGCATCTTCAAAACTCTTTTCACTTGATGCGATAATTTCAGTTACTTTTACTATTGACATGTTACATTCCTTTTAGTTAGTTGAACTCCCAATCTAATCTACAAAAGACTTCTAAAATTCACCTAGCCAAATCATGTAATGAGTTCGCTGAGCACCTTTGATAGATCGACCGTTTGATACTCTAACTTAAAAACTTGAGAAAAATAAGGTCAATTCTCAACTAAATATTGGTAGGAAAAACACAATTGGCTGGAAAAATGAAAGTGTAGTGGTCAACCAATTCCGGACATTAAATTAGGCAGATTTTCAGCCTTGGCCGGTGGTACACCATTGTTGAACTCTGGACTGAACTTTCTTTTCTTCGACATAAACACTCCTTTTGCCTAGTAAGGCTTCTTTGAAGTGTCCGTAAAATCGGGGTAGAACCCTACTTCTGAGAAATTCCGCAGTTGCGTAGCGGTCGGATGACATACATATCTCCTAATTTTTGGTCATTTTCCTTTAGGCCCAAATAGAAACCAAACAATCACTCCGAAGACGGGCAGAAACAGCAAAACAAGGATCCAAATCAGTTTCGTCATGCCGCTGGCAGTGCTACCGGCCACCTTAATAATCGCCCATATCACTACACATAACCACAGGAAACCCAACACACCTGTTACTTGAATATTCATTAGTACCTTCCAATTTGTTAACGATGTTTATTGTCCAGCTGCGCTCTCGGGATTATGTACCTCCGCCAGCGGGCGAGCATACGTTACTGTATTGCACCATCTCTGTTTTGACAAGATTCTATGATTATGTAACAGATGAACTTATACGGGTAAATGCTGTGGAAGAATGCCAGTGCGAATACGTAAGGCGGTGGCGGTTTCTTCTCTAAGAGTATGAGCGCTCGCAGCTTCAATTATCGTTAGAACAATGATGACACCTTGTGCGCGACGGATACGGCTTTCAATCAATCTTCTTTTTCCTCAGAATGTCCATTTCGACATACCACTCCAAAAACGTCGGAATCCAGCTCCTCATCTATTTCCATATCTTCATACAGTTGTGACAACTTCCAAACCGTACCCATCTCAGCCCTCAGGAGTTAAGCGCTCGGGGTCAATTGGGCCAACGTTATTTTCGCTGCTGATTTTGACACAGTTGCGTCCACTCCCTTTCGCTAGATAAAGCGCTGCATCGGCGCTGCGAATAAGGCTCTCGGTACTCTGGCCATGCTCGGGGAAGCTGCTAATGCCAAAGGACGCAGTGAAAACGGGCAGCGATTGCCCCCGAAAATGAACTTTTAAAGTAACAAGATTCTGTCGCAGCGACTCTGCGCGTTCTTGAGCTAATACAGCGTCGACACCAGGCATAACCACCAGAAACTCTTCCCCCCCGTAACGACAAACAATATCTTCGGCGCGCAAGTGACCGCGTAGGTACTCGGCAAACTCAGTCAACACTGCATCGCCTGCTTGATGTCCGTGAGTATCATTGAAAAGTTTAAAGCGATCTATGTCGATCATCATCACCGATATAGGGCTCTGACTGCGTTTGGAACGTAATATTTCGCGCTCCATGGCCTCTTCGAGGTAACGTCGATTGAAGAGACCGGTTAGAGGATCTCGGATGCTTTGATGTCGCAATGCTTCACGCAAGTTTATGCTAGCTAGCGATGCGCTAACATGCGTCGCCATCATTTCTGCCCGAATTCTGACCTCCGAAAGATCAGTATCCTCTGCTACTTCGATGCTGAACAATCCAACGATGTCACTTTGCGCCATTAGCGGCAAACAGAGGTGGTAGCGGTCCGTATCGCTTAGGTGTGTGCAGCGCAGATTCTGGCCGTCACCATTAATTTCGTATGTTTTTCCCATTCGCAGGGCCCAGCAGTCATTCGGTTCTAACGGATCGACCATGGGACTGTCTATGTCATTCCAGGAGGTAGCCAGTTCGAGCAGGTTGCGTGATGCTCGTATTAGATAGATGCCGCCAGAGCTGTGGGGGAACAATTGACGGCCAAAGTGTTCAAGTATGCTTGCACTATCGGACACTGTGTTGCATGACTGCAAACTGCTGCTGAGTTGGTTTACGGAGGCGATTTCATCAGAAGTGCTCTGGAGTTTTAGCATTAAAGAGCGGCCGTGGTTCAGAGATTTGGATGTGAAGGCAAAAGCGCAGACAAGTAGCAACAGGTTTACGAGTGCGCCGGCGGCCAAAAACCATATCAATCGAGTGGCATTGTGTTCAGCGATCAGGTCTCTATCCTCAAGGGAGTCGCGCGCCATGGCGGTAATGGCAGACGATATCCGGCGGATATTGTCCATGATAAGTTTGCCTTGGGAGGAACGTATGAGATTGGCTACCGCGTCAGCCCCCTCGGACTGGAAGATCAGGACTCCCTCGTCCAAAAGCTCCAGCCTAGTGGTGATTAAGCTAGGTAACTCTAAGAGATTGGACTCAATGTTGTCTTGACCGGAAACGGAATTATTATTTTGTCTGTAGCTGGGGCGTAACTCTAGGTTTTCCAACACTGATCGATAACGTGTCAGCAGCTCACGTAGTGCCTGATATTCGTTCAAATAGAGGCTGTCGCCGGTGATTAGGAAGGCACGCTGGCTGGATTCGGCCTCCAGCATTGTGACAATCAAAGTCTCCATCATCAGTAGTCGCTGATAACCCTCCCTTGAAAGTTCGTAATTGTGGCGCTGCTCTTTAGCGTTATACGTCGCACCGGCCGTGATCAGCAATATAATCGCTAATGCCGTGCTAAACAGGACCAGCAAAGTACGTTGTAATGTCAACATAATCCCCGGCTCCTATTATGAAAACCTATAGATTAAACCAGTCATTGTTGTGGTCAACTAATTCCGGACAGTAAGTTAGTTAGATTTTCATCCTATGCCGGCAACACACCCTTGTTGAACTGATGTGCGTAGCGCCGGTTGTAATAGTCCATTAAGTAGCAGCTGATATCTTTCATCGCTTGTCGTTGTGATCCATAACCCAGTGAAGGTATCCCTTGTTGACTACCCCAGTCTAGTTCCACCCATAATTTGAGGTCTCGGATGCGTGAATTGTTCATCGTACTCGGGAAGTTGTACACGCGCTGTGAACTGAAACGTGCCGATTGCACTCTTTATTAAAAATCCAATATTCCACTGTTGGTGATCGAAGCTAAAGAAAATGGCTGCAGTGTGGACGCCGGTAAGCAGTAGGCACTCAATGATGCCGAAACACTCGACATCACCTTGGTTTCAGCTCCCACGGCGACGGCGTCCTGTTTCATGATTGAACGGGGCTGGCTGACAAGAAAGAGTCCGATTTTTTTAGGTACGGTTTACCCAATTCCGCACATTTATAAAAAAGTAGACTGGACCCGGTTCCCGCTGCCGCAAACTGCCTTCGTTTGCGGGGAGTAATTTTCAATTCTTGACAAAGATTTTTATTTTGAGTAGAAGGTTCAAGTTGTACGTGGGCTTGTTAGTAAGAAATCGACCCATTTAAAACGACCTTGGGAACAATCGCTGTTGTTCACTTGGTGTTTGTCTGAATTCTCTTCTATCCAATAATTAAATAATTATAGAGTGAATCATAAAAATGATAACAAAAATAAATTTCAAACGAACACAATGTTTTATGGCAATAACCCTAGCCTCCGGCGGTTTCTCTCATGGAGTGATTGCGCAAAACGTAGGCGCTGGAGAGGACCTCATGGAAATCACTGTCACTGGCTCGCGCCGTGCTGGCATGGCAGTTTCCGACAGTGCCTCCCCAGTCCAACTGATCAATCTAGAGGCTCTCACAGAAAGTGGCTCTCCCGACTTAATGAACGCGATTGCCACACAAGTTCCCTCATATAATGCGGAGCAGAGAGGCACTGATATGGCGAGCCAGACTCTGACCGCCAGCATGCGTGCTTTAAGCACCAACCATGCCTTGATACTAGTAAATGGCAAGCGTCGTCATGTCACATCCAACGTGAATCCAGTCTCAGGCGCTTCGGCGGCAGACCTATCCTTCATACCGACCTCTGCGATTAGCCGACTAGAAGTCCTTACTGATGGCGCTGCTGCCATTTACGGTTCCGATGCAATCGCAGGCGTTATCAACATCATCCTCAACGACGATTATGAGGGTGGATCTATCGGAACCTCCGTCTCCGAATATGTAGACGGTGGCGCTTTCACTACAGCCTTCAATGGCAATGTTGGGTTTGGCTCGCCTGAAGCCTATCTAAACTTGAGCTTTGAGATGGAAGATCGGGAAACTGTTGGTCGTTCGATTACCCACGGTCCCGCGCGGTGTGTCTTAGAGGCAGTCGAATGTCTGAACCGCTTAAATAATGGCACCCCTAGTGGCTACACCGTGAGTTCGTCTTACCGAAGGATTTTGGAGCGTGACCAAGGAATGAAGAACGCCAAGGGCTATCCTGCACTGAACAATCAGGGTGATCCACCCGCAGTGGAGCGTTTTGCGACGTTCTTCAATGCCGGTTATGAGCTGAGTTCGGACCTGCGGGCCTACGCTTTTGGCAGTTACGGTGAGAAGAGACCCACATCGGAGGAAATTTACCGTCGACCTTCTCAGGACGGCGGGGTCGATTTGAATAAAGACGGTGATCTCAATGACACTGTTAACGGAGTTCTAGAATGGTCTGTTAACAAGTACCCGACAGGTTTCGTTCCTAAGCTATATAACGAAGAAAAGGATCTCTCACTCACTGTTGGCTTGGAAGGTGAGATTGCTGATTGGCGTTGGGATTTGACCTCTTCCTATGGCAAGAACTCAATGGACATTGAAAATATCGACTCCATGAACTTCGCGATCTGGAATGAAACCGGAGCATCACAGGAAGATTTCGACATTGGTAGCTTCAGTGCTTCGCAGTGGACTACCAGTATTGACGTAAGTAAGGATTTCGAAATTGGCATGGCCGAACCGATGACGTTCGCTACCGGTCTAGAGTATCGCAAAGACGAGTATGGTATTGGTGCGGGCGAACCTGCTTCATACTACGGTGCCGGGGCCTCTGCTTTCCCAGGCTACCAGCCAAAAGTGAACACTGGCGACTATGATCGCAACAACGTCGCGGGTTTCTTTAACTTCATATTCGTTCCTACCGACAGATGGTTGGTTGACGCTGCAATTCGCTATGAAAAGTACAGCGATTTCGGCGACCAAACGGTTAGCAAGCTTACTTCGCGCTACGAACTTACGGACAATATCGCAGTCCGTGGCACTATAAGTACGGGCTTCCGGGCACCAACTCTGGGTGAGGGTTTTTACTCAGCAGTTATAGTGGCTCCTACAAGTGCCACAATACAACTAGCGGCTAACAGTCCTTCAGCAGCAAATCTGGGCTTCGGTGCAGGCCTGCAGGCTGAAACTGCTGAGAGCTTGAGCATGGGGGTGGTATTTGAGCTGCTCCCTGGTCTCACCACCACGCTCGACGCCTATCAGATCGAGATCAGTGACCGCATCCAGCGTGGCACCTTCGCCTTCTCCTCTGGGCAGTCTTCAACCTCCGTCACAGGTCGAAATACGGGTAGTTACAACAGTGACCTGCCCGACCCTGCGGACACCAATTCCGACAGCATTCGGGATGAAACCTACAACGAACCTCTAGGTCGTGCTCTCGTTGGATTCGGTTACATCGGTCAGTGGGACGACCCGATGGCGCCAGGCGGCTCGCTCGATGCGGCACAGCGGGCTAGTGTGTCTGTGGCGATCTTCAATAACTCATTGGATACTAAGACCACCGGCATCGATTGGGTCAGTACCTACACTAGCCGTTTCGGCTGGGGCAGCATCAACTGGACCGGGTCAGCCAACTACAACAAGACGGAAGTCTTGAGTGCGAAGGCTGCGCCTGCAAGTCTGGGTGGGGCGCGCATGTATAGTGCCGTGAGTCTAAAAAACCGTGAAACTGATAGTCCTGAATACCGCGTTAACCTGAGTGCTCGCATTGTGTGGGGTGACTTCTCACTGAGCCTGCGCCACGCCATCTACGGGGAGCAGTACACTTTGAGCGGCACATCTGCTTATGATCAAGCAATAATCGATACACTAGACACCGAAGTGGTGGAAGGTAATCTCTACTATAAGAGCAAAATCGAGGTGTTGCAGATGACTAGTGCCGAGTTGACTTGGACGCCGACCGATTCCTTGCGTGTCAGTGCCGGTGTGGATAACCTCTTCAACGAGTATCCTACTAAGATTGAGCCTGCTATTTGGAACTACGGTGAAGAACGATACGCCAATACCAACCGTGAGTATCAAGGTGGCAGCCCGGTGGGTTTCTTCGGAGCTCGTTGGTTTGGGAAACTTGCCTACACGTTCTAAAGTAGAGAGTGTTGACTAGAGCCCAGTCGCAGGAAAACGGCGCTTGCAGATATTGCGGTGCCGTTTTTTTTTGGCTGTATACATGGCTTTACGGCATGACTTTTTTGATCCAACATGGATGAGGGCTATAGTAATCAACGGACCCTTGGCGGCTCGACGGTATTTACAATGGCTATGTCATTCGAATTTTTAATTGAACATGAAGTGATCTCCCGAACGGCTTTTTTTACTGGTGCCTTTTTTATGGTGGCATTGTGGGAGACAGTAGCCCCGCGCAGAGTCTTAACTCTGTCGAGGGCAATGCGCTGGCGCAACAATTTGGGCTTAGTATTTCTTAACACCGTCATTCTGCGACTCATGTTTCCCGCCGCTGCAATCGGTATGTCTGCGTTCGCCGTGGAACAAGGGTGGGGAGTTCTCAACTATTACTCCCTGCCGTTTGGTTTGTCAGTGATTCTGGCGGTGGTGGTAATGGACTTCATCATCTACTTACAACATGTGATGGTGCACGCGGTGCCTGCCCTATGGCGTTTCCACCGAGTTCACCATGCGGACCTCGACTACGACCTCACTACGGGACTCAGATTTCATTCAATAGAAATTATTCTCTCCATGCTTGTTAAATTTGCCGTCATCATTGTGCTCGGCCCGCCAATGGTTGCGGTCGTGATATTCGAGGTTATTCTTAATGCCATGGCCATGTTTAATCATGGCAACATTGGGGTCCCGACACGGCTCGATCGTTGCGTGCGCTTGCTGCTGGTGACGCCAGACATGCATCGAGTTCATCATTCGGTGGAGGATAATGAGGCGAACAGCAACTTCGGTTTCAATCTGTCTATTTGGGATCGTCTCTTGGGCACCTATATTGCACAACCCCGAGAAGGTCATATTCAAATGAAAATTGGCATCCATAAATACCGGAACCCTAAGCAGGTGAATAGGCTAGTCGGCATGTTGTCATTACCTTTTGTGGGCCAGATTTCCGGGTACGCCATTAATCGTCGTGAGTGGAGCAAGACTGATGATTAATGAAAGTTCCTTTAGAGTACCGCGCCACCAAAACATTCCCGCCGTAGCGTAAACAGCAGCTCAATCCAAAGGCAGAGTTTCGTGAGTACATCTGGCCGGGTCTCGATGCTGCGGGCGTGGACTGTGCTCATCATTGCGTCTGCAACGAATACTTTGAACTATGACCAACGTGTCCCTTCGATGGACAAAGAACTAGGAATGAGTAAGTTCAATCGCTGATGCGAACACATCGGCTCTCGAATGTATATGCGATGATTTTCAATTTTCAACGTGATGTGGGAATGAGCGCTGAGCGAATCAAAATTGCTCTGTCCAAGTAACCCGATGGGCGGCTAACGGACTATAAAAACTCATAGTCCGTTG
>JBBSPQ010000032.1:0-9732 GCA_038258585.1 Pseudomonadales bacterium | reverse complement strand
TCCGCAGCTCGACCAGCAGAGTGATAACTGAACCAATCAATAACAGCGGTCAAAAAAAAGCCCGGCAGAACCGGGCTTTTCATCATGCTTGACGCAAGGCGTTCTATTAAACGCTGTAGTACATGTCGTATTCAACTGGGTGAGTGGACATGTTCAGACGTGTGCAATCCTGTAATTTCAGTTCGATGTATGCGTCGATCAGATCGTCACAGAATACCCCGCCTTCCTTGAGGAAGTCCCGATCTTTATCCAAAGATTCCAGCGCTTCATCCAGCGAGTAGCAAACGCGTGGAATCAACGCTTCTTCTTCTGGCTCAAGGTCATACAAGTCTTTAGTGGCAGGATCGCCAGGGTGAATCTTGTTCTTGATACCGTCGAGGCCGGCCCTCAGCATCGCAGCGAAGAACAGGTAGGGGTTAGCACTTGGATCACCGAAACGTACTTCGATACGGATGGCGCGTGGATTGCCGCCAAGAATGTAAGGAATACGGATCGCCGCAGAACGGTTACGTGAAGAGTACGCTAGAAGTGTTGGCGCTTCGAAGCCTTTAACCAAACGCTTGTAAGAGTTGGTAGAAGCGTTGCCGAATGCGTTCAATGCTTTAGCGTGCTTGATGATACCCCCAATGTAGTACAGCGCTTCTTCTGACAGGCCAGCATATCCGTCGCCCGCGAATACGTTCTTGTCGCCTTTGGCGATAGACATGTGTACGTGCATACCACTGCCATTATCGCCTACTAGTGGCTTAGGCATGAAAGTGGCAGTCTTGCCGTAGGCATCAGCTGTGTTGTGAACACAGTACTTGAGGATCTGTACTTCATCAGCCTTTTTAACTAGCGTATTGAACTTCGCACCGATTTCCAGCTGACCAGCGTTACCCACTTCGTGGTGATGCAGTTCGATCACAAGACCCATCTCGGTCATGGTGTCGCACATTGCACATCGCAGATCGTGGAAGGAATCAATCGGAGGCACTGGGAAATAGCCGCCTTTCACCTTCGGACGGTGACCTTTATTGCCGCCTTCAATTGCTGCGTCAGATGACCAAGCTGCTTCGTCAGAGCCGATCTTGAAGAACGAACCGCTCATCTCGGTCTTCCACTTTACTTCGTCAAAGACGAAGAATTCTGGCTCTGGGCCAAAGAAAGCTTTGTCACCAATCCCAGTAGACTTCAAGTATTCTTCCGCGCGACGGGCCACAGAGCGTGGGTCGCGGTTGTAGCCTTGCATTGTCTTCGGCTCAATGATGTCGCAGGTGATGTTGATCTGTGGCTCATCAGCGAACGGATCCAGAACTGCGGTCTCATCGTCTGGACGCAGGATCATGTCTGACTCGTTGATGCCTTTCCAGCCGGCAACGGAAGAACCGTCGAACATAACGCCGTCCATAAACGTGTCATCGACAACAGCAGCTGGGAAGGTCACGTGCTGTTCTTTGCCCTTGGTGTCTGTAAAACGGAGGTCAACCCACTTTACATCGTTATCTTTTATTAGTTTCAAAGTCTTTGCAGACATTCTTGATCCTCCGTGCGATCGAGAATGTGACGTATTAAGTCACGGTTAATGGCTGGACGCCGATAATTTCGGCGTTCCGGTGTAAAACCTTGCTTGAGCGTCGACAATGGTGAGTGACAGAGCTCTGTACTCAACAAGCGGCTTTTCGGGGGCTATAATAGCGCGCAAGCGGGCCTTGTGTGCAGGGGTAGGAGCAAAATATATGCCATTGGGTAATATTGGCTGTTGCACGCATTTGCTGCACTCTGCACCTTTATCCTTCATTTTTCCTCAGCATAATTGCACTATAATGGTGCTATCGCTGTCATTATGATCAAAAATGGTGCATTCCGTTTGAGATCATATTCTGTGAGCGTTCTAAATGTTGTACGTTGTTAGATTTTTCCCGGAGATAACCATAAAGAGTCGCCCGGTTCGGCGTCGCTTCATCCGCATTTTACGGCGCAGCCTGAAAACCCAGCTCAGTCTGCTAGACGAGGGGGTTACCGTAGTTGGGGAATGGGACAATCTGCAAATTGAAACCAAGACTACCGATGAAGAGCGTCTCGTCAAAATTGTCACCCTGTTGGCGAATACGCCGGGTATCTCCTCAATCATGCAGGTTCATAAGAAATCTTTGCCTGATATGGAAGGAATACTGAGCGAAGTTCGGAAGCACTACAGCGAATTGCTTGCAGGAAAAACATTTGCCGTGCGTTGCAAGCGGGCCGGGAAGCACAGCTTCACCTCTATGGATGTGGATCGATATATAGGTGCGGCGCTGTTACGGCAAACGGCAGCGAGCGGGGTCAATCTCAACGACCCTGATGTTGTCGTCAAAATAGAAATACATCACGACGAACTTCTGGTGGTTGAAAAGACAATCAAAGGGTTGGGTGGTTATCCGCTCGGCACACAGGACGGAGTTTTGTCGCTGATTTCGGGCGGGTTCGATTCTTCGGTGTCCAGTTTTATGTGTATCAGGCGCGGACTGCTGACGCACTATTGTTTCTTTAATCTGGGAGGGCGCGAACACGAGCTTGCAGTGAAGGAGGTTGCTCTCTATCTATGGATGAAATATGGCGCGTCTCACCGAGTGAAATTTGTCAGTGTGCCATTTGAGGGCGTCGTCGAGGAGATAGTGACCAAGGTAGGCTCGTCGCAAATGGGCGTGGTACTCAAGCGGATGATGATGCGTGCTGCCGAAAAGGTTGCCGATCGTCTTAAAGTGGAGGCCGTTGTTACTGGAGAGAGCGTGGCCCAGGTTGCCAGTCAGACTCTGGCCAATCTCTCCATTATCGACTCAGTAACAACCAAATTGGTGTTGCGTCCGCTGATTACGACCGATAAGCAGGAGATCATCGATTTGGCGCGACAGATTGGTACGGAAGAGTTTTCAAAGAACGTTCCCGAGTACTGCGGTGTCATTTCAGTGAGACCGACTACGCGGGCGCGGGTTAGTCGAATCGAGGCTGAGGAAGCTAACTTTGATTTCGAGGTTCTGAATGCCGCCGTGGAGAATTGCGAAATACAGATGATCGATCGCGTGGTTGAGGGGCTTGGCAACAAAGCCGTCCACGTTGACGAAGTCAGCAAGCCGGACGTTCATGCCGTAGTAATTGATATTCGTCATCCAGATGAGGAAGAGGGCAGCCCATTGGTGTTAGCAAATGAGAGCAATGTCGAGGTGCAATGCATACCATTTTACGAACTACGAACTCGCTTCGCCGAGTTGCCTCGGCTCCAGGAATATCTGTTGTACTGCGATAAGGGCATAATGAGTCGGCTTCATGCCTCTCATTTGCGCGACGCCGGCTATGCAAATGTCTCGGTTTACCGACCTGTAAAATAGTAATGAATTTTTGCTAACGGCAGAATTTTTACGGTTTTTTTACGCCTTTTTCTGTTGTTCGGTATAGAAAACTTACGCGGCTAACGACTATCCTGCTGATATGAAATTATTGAGCCCTAGTTTGCTCGTTCTGGGAGTTACGCTGAACGCGCTCGCCGCATTCCTGCTGATCCCAGCTTTGTTGGGTGTGTTGCTCAATACCGGCAATGAATTCGCCTTTGTCAGTAGCGCCGGCATTAGTAGCGCGACAGGCATAATGTTGAGTTTGTTGGGGCTGCGGCACCGTAGTCCCAACATGCAGTCACGCCAGATGTTCCTCATAACAGCCAGCGCCTGGATAGTGATTCCTTGCTTCGGCGCTCTGCCATTTCTATTCGTCTTTGATCATTTAAGCATTACCGACGCAGTGTTTGAATCCGTATCCGGCATGACCACGACGGGATCTACGGTTTTCACCGGGCTCGATGGCATGGCTCCCGATATTCTTCTGTGGCGTTCCCTGCTGCAATGGTTTGGGGGCGTCGGAATCATTGGTATGGCGATCGCCGTCCTGCCTTTTCTGAGTATAGGTGGTATGAAACTGTTTCGGACCGAATCTTCAGATTGGTCAGACAAGTCTTTGCCACGGACCCAGCAGTTGCTGAAGAATATGGTGTACAGCTATATCGTGCTGACTGTTCTGTGTGCGGTGGCATATTTTCTTGCCGGGATGGGTGGATTCAATGCAATAAACCATGCTCTGACGACTCTTTCTACCGGCGGCTATTCAACCTCCGACAGCTCCTTCACTCAGTTTGATTCATTGGTTTTACATTGGATATCGATTGTCTTCATGGTGTTGGGTGCAACTCCCTTTGTTCTCTACCTGCACTTCATCCGAGAGCGAAGTTTGCGCTGTTTTCGGGACGCACAATTTACCGGCATGTTAGGAATGCTCGCTGTCCTGACGGCGCTACTCACTATTCCCGCAATGGAGGCTCAGCACGAAACTTTTCCGGAAGCGGTAACACATGCTGCATTCAATATCGTGTCCATAGTGACAACCACTGGGTACGCAAGTTCTGACTATATGCAATGGGGAAACTTTGCGATTGCATTGTTTTTCATTGCCACGTTTCTCGGCGGGTGTTCGGGTTCTACCAGCGGCGGTATTAAGGTTTTCAGGATTCAATTGTGCTTCACCATCATTCGTGAACAGATCGCCAAAGCCATTCACCCGCGTGCGAGTCTGACTCGGTATTACAACGGCAGCTATGTCAGCGATGAAATCGTGACTTCACTGGTGGGGTTTCTATTTATAATGTCGCTGAGTTTTACCCTCATTACAATTGTGCTGGCATCGACAGGACTTGACTTCGTTACTAGCATAACCGCCTCCGCCACATCTCTCATGAACGTGGGCCCTGGTCTTGGCGGAATAATTGGTCCCGCTGGTAACTTCTAAAGCATGCCGGGATTGGCAAAATGGGCACTTTGACTCGGAATGATCATGGGCAGATTGGAGTTTTTGACTATTATTGTGCTTCTTAGTCCAGCATTCTGGCGCCGCTGATGTTGTCGCGCCCAGAGATAAGACGTTTCGTCCGCCCTTGCGTGATAGCACTGTTGCTAACGGCCATAGCTACCCTGATAGGTTGGGCGTTACATGGATCGATGCATCCAGTCAATCTGGTATTGATCTACATGGCGGCTGTAATCACGACAGCCGTATACACTTCCACGGCGCCAGCGGTATTGAGTGCATTCAGCGGCTTTCTTGCATTCAATTTTTTCTTCACGGCGCCGCGTGGCACACTTTTGATAAGCGAGCGGGAGGAGATGCTTACCGCTGCGCTGTTTCTTCTCATCGCATTACTAGTCGGCCCATTGGCAGCGCGCCTGCAGGTAAAAATAAGAACGCTTGAAGTGCGTGATATCGCTGCCCGAATAGAATTGCAGTTGCTGGAGAAAATGAGCGCTGCCATCACGCCAATGGAAATTATGGTTGCTTTGCAGGCCGCTCTGCGAGAGTTGGTTGGGCTTCAGTGCGTTGTCGTCAGGACAGGTAAGGAAGGCAAGCTGGACTGGTCTTCTGATGAGCAGAATGTGTCGGACGCAGCGCAGCGCAAAGCAATTGAAGGCGCCGTCGCGAAACGTGATGAATTTGTCAGCGCAGAGACATTGCTTAGCACTGAGTTTGTGCTTGTAAAGGCGCTTGCCGACGCGGATACCTTGTTCGCCGTTGTGCTGGTTCCAACAACACAGAAGCGCGATTCGGAGTCGCATCAGCATTCGATTGACATACTTTTGCAGCAGGCTGGTCTCGCTCTGGGGCGAACTCGCCTGTTGACGGATCTTGCGCGTGAAAGACTGGAGAAAGAACAGGAGCTATTGCGGTCATCACTTCTATCATCTGTTTCCCACGATTTCCGCACGCCGTTGACTGCCATGATTGGGGCGACGACGACTCTAATGGAAATGGGTGACTCGCTTACGCAAGAGCAGCAGAAAGAATTGCTCGAGTCGGTCCTTTCAGAGGCGGAGAGGTTGAACAATTACACCCAGAATCTGCTTGATATGACCCGTCTCGGTCGTGGCGAATTGAAGCTTGAGCGCAGCTGGGTCAGCATCGAAGAAATCATCAATATCACTCTGAAGCGAATCAGACCGTTGGTTGAATCGCATCAACTGTTGGTAGCGATGGCCAGCGGTTTGCCGTTATTGAGAGTTCATTCAGCGTTGATCGAACAAGCCATTTTCAATGTCCTTCACAATGCCCTCAAGTTTTCGCCAGCGCACTCAAACGTGCAACTGAATTGTCGTGCAGAAAAAAATGAAGCGGGACAAATGTTGGTGCTGGAAGTCCTAGATGAAGGGCAAGGGATTGATGAGTCGGAACGAGACAAGGTTTTTAAAATGTTTCATACCGCAGATAAGGGCGACAGAAGGGTGGCCGGCAGTGGGCTCGGTTTGGCGATCTGCAAGGGAATGATCGGCGCTCACGGCGGATCGGTGGTGATCGAAAATCGCCCCGGCGGACCCGGTTGTCTGGTCAGAATGACGATTCCGGTTTCAGATCAACAGGGCGACGGATCAATGGCCATCCCATCGGGAGAGGAGACTGATGAACACGATTCTGGTGATTGATGACGAGCCGCAGATACGGCGTTTCCTGCGAATCGGATTGTCTGCGCAGCACTACAATGTGGTCGAGGCGGAGAGTGCTCAACAGGGGCTTGAGAAAGCGGTGCTGGTGCTGCCACGTCTTATTATTCTTGATCTTGGTTTGCCTGATCGCGACGGTCAGGACCTGTTGGTGCAACTGAGGGAGTTCTATGTCGGTCCGATAATTATCCTGTCGGTGCGCCACCATGAGGCGTAAAAAGTCGCCGCTTTGGATGCAGGAGCAAACGACTACGTGGTAAAGCCCTTTGGTATTCAGGAGCTGTTGGCGCGTATACGTGCATTGCTGCGGCAGGCGACTGATGCGGAAGTGTTTTCGGATGTATTCGATGACGGTCATCTGCGAGTCGACGTGCCGCTGCGTCGCGTTTCTATGGACGGGGAGCCATTGCGCTTGTCGAAGAAGGAATTTGAACTGCTGTGTCTTCTCATCTCCTATCGAGGTCGTATAGTCACGCAACGTCAGTTGCTAACAGAGGTATGGGGTAAGACCCATACAGACGACACTCATTATCTGCGCATCCTGATCGCCCGTCTGCGCGCCAAATTGAGCGATGATCCAAGCGCTCCCCGCTATCTGGAAACCGAACCCGGTGTGGGTTATCGCTTTGTGGGAGATGAGATTTCCGGCTAGGATATTGTTGAAGAAAGCTGTAAAGCCTTTTGATGCAGAAAGGGCAGGGGAAAAATTTTTTTTGACGAAAGCAGATTTCATGGATGATCGGAACTGATACTACCATCCTGACAGGCAAGTAATTTGGGAAAACCTTAATGGTACGAACAATTGCGCCAATCCTGTTTTACGCACTCAGTCTGAATGGCTGCCTTAGCTCCGGACCCAGCATGGAGGCCGTTGACAATGCCTATGTGCTTGAAGGAATAGGGACTCCTGAAGCCTGCTTGGTTTCTGACACCCAATGCCTGGAAAGCAAATTTTATGTTGAGTGCGATCCTAATTCTGTCACAGCAATTGAAACTTGCCTGCAATGGATTGCTGAGTTGGAAGGCCTGCCAAAACCTGAGTATGCCCAAATCAAATTACTCATGGCATCGACTTATTATCGATTGTCTGAGCTTCGGCGCTGGACAAGTCTTCCTGCCTTTCCGCACTTGAACGGACAAGGAGAGAAATTGCTCAGCGCTGAACAGTATCTGCTGGCGGTGCGAGAGCTGGGCCAGGAAGTCTATGACGCAGATCAAAATAATACCGAAGCCATGCGGACACTATCGCTGACGTCAGACAATGATGAAGAACGCCTGCAGTGGCAAAGACTCATAGTGAGAACTGAAACGCCTGATTCCCTAACCTGCCGCTTACTGCACGGAGCCTTGAATCGCTTCTATGATGCAACCGGAGACCGGAGTCGCGCCGATTCAGAAGCGGCCCACTGCTATATCACCAGCTACCGTGAGTCGGAAATACAGCTTGGCAAATGGAACATAGCAGGAGAAGCTTTCAATAGTTTGGAGAGAGCTGGTCAGACCATCAGGAAAAATCGATTTTTATCAGAAGTGAGAGGCGATATTGATCCTGAGCGCAGGCTTCAGCAATTGGCCCGCATGGGAAGGCTGGCTCCAGATGAGGCTGAGTTCACACTACAGACTCTGTGCTTGGGATCAGTGCGCGAGTTGCTGGGAACAGAGTATTGTTCAATGGCCCTTGAAGAGGCATTACATTCTATTTCGGGGTTGACGTCTGATGGTGCTGTGCCGTATGCAGACGCAATTATGGAAGGAATTATGGCCCGACTGCGATCAGTTGGAATGGTCGAAACAGAAGACCTGACTTCATTTTCAAAAGATATTGCTCTTCAGGTCGAGCAAAAAGTCATTAACAAAGGGTTGTCGTCGGGAAAGATCTATTCCACTTATTCCATCTTGGTGAATAACGATCTTGAGAAAAGTGTTGCTGCCCAGCTCAAGGCAGTAGAGCTTGAGCCGGAGAACGGGGAGTATCGGGTCAGGCTGGGCAATCTCTATAATCAACGAGGAGATCTGGAATTGGCAAAGCAGCAATATCGATATGGTCTGGATCTTTTGCCCGACTACCGAAAAGGATCTTTAATCTTTGTTCTAAAAGGAATGAATATTGAGTTGGATTAGCTCTCGAGGGCAGCCGCGCAGACTGTTACTCATCATAAATATTAATGGGGCTTTCCCGTTTCAGGTGGATAACCTCACCATCCGCATGCACATCCAACAGATCAGTAAGATCCAGAGATTCCAGTTGCAGTTCCGGGCATTGCTTTTAAGACGGTATGCAGAAAAATGCAGGAGTGTTTTTCAGCGGGGCGGTGTTCCTCGCTATCTGGAAACATAACCTGGCGCGTGTTGCCGCCTTGTTGGCAGCTCTTATTAAGCCCTTATGAAGTACTTAAAACGTTATTGATAGGCATATGCGGGCTAGTTGGTGTATACTCCAGCCCCTTTTTGCGCGCTCTGATATCTGGTGCCGGTGTGTAACCGGGTACTGGCATCACGCAACCAACCAGAACTGTCAATTAATTACGCTATTCTTGCCAGGTTTCGGATTTCCCCTCAAAGCACTTCACACAGGTATATAGCTCGTGATCGAGAAAATACGCAATATCGCCATCATCGCCCACGTTGACCACGGTAAGACAACTCTCGTGGATAAACTTCTGCAACAATCCGGCACACTCGAGGACAGAGGCAAATCTGTTGAGCGCGTCATGGATTCCAACGATCAGGAGCGCGAGCGCGGTATTACGATTCTAGCCAAGAACACCGCCATCATGTGGCAGGGCTACCACATCAATATCGTAGATACTCCCGGACACGCCGACTTCGGCGGTGAGGTTGAGCGCGTCATGTCGATGGTGGATAGCGTACTGTTGCTGGTTGATGCCGTTGATGGCCCTATGCCGCAGACACGTTTTGTGACCCAGAAAGCTTTCGATCAAGGTTTGAAGCCCATTGTTGTCATCAACAAGGTTGACCGTGACGGCGCGCGTCCTGACTGGGTATTGAATGAAGTATTTGACCTGTTCGATCGTCTTGGCGCTACCGACGAACAACTGGACTTCCCGGTCGTCTACGCGTCTGCGTTGCAGGGCTTTGCTGGCCTGGAGCTGGACCAGATGGCCGACGACATGACTCCGCTGTTTCAGACTGTTATCGACCGCGTTCCGCCACCACCAGTGGCCGTTGATGCGCCGTTCCAGATGCAGATCAGTGCTCTGGACTACAACAGCTATGTAGG
>JBBSPQ010000031.1:0-9750 GCA_038258585.1 Pseudomonadales bacterium | reverse complement strand
TGCCTCCACGAAGGGCAAAGATGGTGTAGCGCATCTGGTCTTCCAAATGGTTTTCCTTGTCGACAAATTCTGCCGTGATGGCGTCGATACTCGCCATTCTGTCAGGTGCGTCCGGATGAGCCAGAATGTCGCCAATGACAATTTTTAACATAGCGATATTGTCAACAATCATCGCCGCCTCAGGATGCCGTGCGAAAACAGTAGAGGCGATGGCTGGCATGGTCGGGATGTCGGTAGGCAGGCTTACGAAACTACCGTGGACACGCCGCAGTTTATCCGCGTAACGCTCCCGCAGATGTTCCAGTGCCGGTTGACGTGCCTCAGCATCGGCCTCAGTGAGCAAGAGGGTTTCCAGCGTCGCCAAGTACAGCCATTGGGAAGACCATAGCAAACCGCTAAACTGCGGGAAGCCCACACGAAATGCGTAAGCAAAAGAATGCTTCGAAAGCAGATCGGCCGACTTGGGATGTGAAGCGACAGAGTGTTCATCATCCTTGAGGTAATCTTGGACGGCCTTGTCGATCTCTGAACTTTTGTCAGCGAAGTCCTTTGTTATGTAGATCGCCAATAGGCTCTCATTGAATTGTCGTCCCCTCTCCAGCACAGCGACTGTCAATGCGGGAAGAATGCCACTGTCCCGCAGCGCAGCATTGCTTGTCTCCGGCGATTGTTCGCGATAGAGGGTGGTTACCAACCCCGGCGTTGCTCTGCTCTCAAATACTCGGTAAGGGCCAAGCATTGCCAAATGATTGCCGGGTGTATGGTAGTGGGACGCTGGCGCCTGTGCTAATTCGTTCAAGGATTCACGCAGTAAGTCCTTGCCCATAACCGAATCCGGTGACGAGTTGGTATGCAGCACTTCCTCAAAGATCACACTCTGAATGAATTCGAATGCGTTGAAGTAGCGGGCAATTCCCATCAGATTATTTGGTTGCGAGTCATCCAATGACTGAGCATTTAAGGATGCCGACAGTAGACTGAGTGCGCACAAATTGACTCGGAGTACTCGCAATAGTGTTTGTTTTATAGTGACCAGGCCCACTGTACCTATCTCGTTGGAATTGATATTGGCAGTTGCTGCAAGATTACGGAAGTCGATGCATGAATGCCACCCGTTAGTCAATAACGCTATACCCTGAAGAGGTATATTCGATAGAACTGGGGAAATCCAATATCTCAATTTTTGAATGGCCTAAAAAGACAGCATCTTCCAGTGCTCGACTTCCGCTATATTGACGCCGTCAGCGTCAAGCAGAGCCACCTGAAAGGGAGACAGATTGGCCAGTGGAAGAAACATGCCACTGTTCGACATAAAGTGATAATTAATTTTGTAGCCTGAATTCGGGTTGTCTAGGTAATTGCCGAGGAACGCAAGACCGATACTCACACCGCGATCATGGGTATAGAGCGCGAAGTCGTTGAAGTGGATCACCTCGCGAACGAAATAGTCTACGATCTCCGCGTTCTCTGCCAGCATGTAGTTGTAACCATCAAGCGGCTTATCCGAAAACCCGGAGCCGGGAAAATCCAACGCCGCGATATAATAGTCGTCTTCGAGCAAAGGTATCAGTTTGTAGTAATCGAAGCTGGAATTGGTAAAACCGTGAACCAGAAGCAATTTTGGTTTGGATTCGTCACCCCAGGTTCTATAGAAAACGTCTACCTTCGCGGCACTGTTTTCTACCGTCGTTGATGTCCATTCGAAATATTGACCACCTTCGTACCATTCCCGCGCTAGGTCAGAAAACAAAACGAAATCATCATCATGTGCCAGTCAGTTCCGGGAGTGTAATAAGATAAGGAGAAGCAGAGAAATTCTTTTTAATGAAGTCATGTCGCTACCCAATGTTCTATCTCGTGACATTTCAGTTTGACACACTAGCGGTCGGTTAGACGTCCGGCGCCACCGAGTTCGTAATAAACGACTGGCACAAAATCTTCAGGGCCCCAAGTCGCATCATTGGTCCATTCCGCATCATAGGCCGCCGTCGGTCGCGCAGCCATTACCTCTTCTAACTTCTTTCCTTCCTGAATCATGCTGAGAATCTGACCCTGAATGTCGAGAATCATGTCACGGAATTCCACCAACTGGTCTCGACCAACTACGTCCAGTCCATGCCCCGGTATAATTTTCGTCTCCGACCCGGCTATATCGATCCCCATGTTTAGTGCTGCTATTGTGCCTTGAAGGCTGCCGCCATTGTACACATCGATAATGGGATAGCTGGTAGTGCGGTACACATCGCCAAGGTGGAGCACATCAGACTCTGGGAAGTAAACGAAGATATCTCCATCCGTGTGCGCTGGAGGCACCAAGAAAGCCCGCACATCCTCGCCGTTAAGATGGAAGCTCATGGTGTCATTAAAAGTGATAACGGGTCTGGCAGATGCGGGTTGCTGAGCAGCGAAACTGCCCCCGCCTCTGGGGAAACGGCTTCTTTCCTCAAAAAAACGAAAACGGGTGTTATCATGAGCAAAGATCAGCACACCCATCTCTGCCACAGGTGCATTGCCGCCGACATGGTCAATATGAATATGCGTGTTAATTAAAAATCGAATTTCCTCGTCGGTGACTTGCTCTACGGCTGCCACTAGCTTCTTCGATAATGGGGCGAACAGGGAGTCGACCAGAAGCGCGCCTTCGGGTCCGACTAGGACGCCAACATTGCCGCCTCCACCAGGGCGCTGCACCATGTAGACGTTGCCGGCCACTTTTTCGATGGATAGTTCGACGCCTTCAAATTGATCTTGCCCATAAGCGCTGCTGTTAGCGACGGCTATCGACAGAAATGTAACAGTGGAAAATAATATTTTGTGGAAAGTGCTCATCTTCACCTAGGTATATCGAGTGGCGGATGTTTGGTGGAATGAGCAACAGAGTACCCCTTGGCGCCACTCTAAACCAGTCGATAATTGGTGAGCAAGATCTAACGGAAACAGGCGTTCTAAGAATTGGCAAATATTTAAAGAGTCAGAGTAACTTGATGAGATTGACTATCAAGTTATTCTGACCCATTTCCTTGGTCTTGCTTTCATTTCTAACCTATGACGGAAAGAATGTAGCATTGCTTGTCACAAGTGCAGACGCTCCGCAATTCTTAATCTTTTAGGGAGTCTTTAATTTTCCCTTTCGCCTCTTCCATGTGGCCCTTCACTTGCTGAGCTTTACCTTTATTTTTCAATTTGTCGTCGCCTACAGCTTTGCCGGTTTGCTCTTTGACTTTACCGACCGCTTGATCTTTGGCGCCTTTGGCTTTATCTGTTGTACTGGATGTCATAATCGTCTCTCCTTAGTTATGTTGATGACATGGCTCGGACTGCAAGTCGTTTCGAACTCAATGCGTTCTTGCCATGTAATAGGAGAGGCAACAAATGGGCCAAATCTGGATGCAGCATATGTAAGTGCCATTTTATCTATGATCGCAGCTGCTATCTGTTCAGCTTCTGAAGCTCTGAGCCATAATGTACGGGCGTCAAGTGTAAAAGTTACACCGCGTCACTATCAAAAGTTCCCGACGTGCCAATCACTACGAAATAGCAATTTAACGAGAGTTTCGAGCGAGTACCTGTCCTGAGTTAAGTTTACTCTCTATCGCGATCTCGCGCGGTCAACAGTGTGAATGAGAAAACAGTGCCTGCCCCTTCGCGGCTTTCCACTGTGATGTCGGCGTTCTGCAAGGCGAGTAATCGGCGGGTGATGGCAAGGCCCAGACCGGTCCCTTTCGTGTAGTGGCGGTCGCCGTTACTGGCGCGAAAGTACGGTTCAAACAGGAAAGGGATTTCAGCTTCTGGGATGCCGGAGCCTGT
Organism: Pseudomonadales bacterium; assembly: GCA_038258585.1. Taxonomy (GTDB): domain Bacteria; phylum Pseudomonadota; class Gammaproteobacteria; order Pseudomonadales; family Pseudohongiellaceae; genus UBA5078. The sequence goes on along the minus strand of JBBSPQ010000031.1, from coordinate 5,943 downwards.
ATCTTCGATCTTGACCACAATGCCAGTGTCATCGCTTTCTACCTGTAGCGATATCACAATCTTTTCGCCCGGCTTGCTGTGGCGGATCGCGTTATCAAGCAGGTTGCTGAACACTCGATTAATATGGCCGATATCGGCTCTTATGTTGGGCTGATTGTCGGGGCAGTTGCAGATCAGCTGCAGGTTCTTGTGCTGCGCCTTGATGTCGAATTTCTGAATAATATCCTCTACCAGCTCCCGTAGCGGAAAACTCTCGAATTCTGGTTTGATCTCGTTGCTTTCCAGACGCGAGAACTCAAACAGCTCTTCCACCATTTGCTCCAACTGATCGCAGTTGCGCAGCGCTATCTCCACGCAGCGACGCGCTTGATCGTCACTCTGATGCCCTTGGCTGATCTGCCAGCTCTCCAAATAACCGCGGATACTGGTCAGCGGTGTGCGTAGGTCGTGGGAAATGTGCGTGATGAGTTCCTGGCGCAGGTTTCGATTGTGGATCATCTCGTTGAACTGCGAAACGATGCGGTCTGCCATGTCGTTTATCGTCAGGGTTAGCTGGTTTAGCTCATCTCGCCCGCCCGCTTGTCCCGGCGGCAGACTGGCAGGTAGCTGCATATACTGGTGTCCCCGAAATTCCGCCAAACCGCTCGATAGTCTGCGGATCGGCCGAGTCAGCAGGAAAAACAACAGTAGCATAACCAGTATCAGAAACACCGCGCCGACCGCAATTGTGCTCAGCCCCAATCGCCCGAAGCGGCTGGTACGGAGCATGCTCATCACGGAATCGTACTGCTGCCCGCCTATGATGATGTACATATACGCAACTGGACTCGCTGAGCCTGGGTCGGTTGCGGTTACATCAGGGTGATAAATGGGAGCCACGGAAAATATCTTGCGCGCCACCGGCGACCGAGGATCGTCGCCCAGTATCGGAAGCATGCTGCGGTCTTTCAAGAAGTATGCTACCGGAGCCATATCGATTCGCTTACGGACGACCTTGCCGTCGGGGTCACTATAATTGAGCAGCTCACCATCAGGCGCCACGATGTACAGTTCCAGAATCGGGCCGACCATCATCATCGCGCTGAAGGCATCCTCGATTGCGCTGGCGTCCTTTCCCTCTTCCAGCCACAAAGGCTTGTCCTTGACGATATTGGCCGCCAGATCCATGTGCAGCTTCTGCACTGCCTCGGTTTCAAGTGCGCGCGCGGAATCGTCAATGGCACTGACCAGCAGGGCGCTTAGCGTGATGAAAATGATCAGCACCGCGAGCGATATGCGGCCAAACAAAGTGTTGAGCACCAGTCCTCCTCAAGTATTTCTGACTAGTTTTGTCGCGTTGAATTTATAGCCAACGCCGCGCACAGTCATGATGTACTCGGGTTTGGTGGGATCTCGTTCCATCTTGTTCCGCAAGCGGTTGATGTTGGAATTTACAGTGTGCTCGAAAATGCTGCTGGTGTAGCCCCAGATATTGTTTAACAGCTGTTCGCGGCTAAAGACATGCCCGGCATGGCTTGCCAGGAAGTACAGCAGGTCGAATTCTCGGGCGGTTAGATTGACCAAACTGTCCCGCAGTGTCACTTCGTGGCGCGAGGGATATATGATCAGTTCGCCGGCAGGGATGTCGGGTTCAGACTCCGTCTGATGCTGGGCCTTTTGCAGTAACTTCTGGCGCCGCAACAGCGCTTTTACCCGCGCCTGCAGTTCCCGAATGGAAAAAGGTTTGCCCAAGTAATCATCGGCACCGAGCTCCAAACCCACGACGCGGTCGATTTCGGAATTGCGCGCGGTCAGCATCAGAATCGGCGTCAGTTCGTCGCGCTGACGTAATCTGCGGCATACATCCAGGCCATCAAGTTCGGGCAGGCCGAGGTCAAGCAGCAACAGATCCATCGGCTGCGTCAGACCCAGTTCGAGGCCCAGTGAGCCGTTGTCGCAAATGGTGACGTCATGTTCCGCCGCCTGAAGATGCTGTGCGATCAGAGCCGCCAGATCGCTGTCATCTTCCAGTACGAGTATCTTTGCCATGTCGCTTTCCGCATATTTGAACTGGGAAATTGAATAGCAAAGACTCGCGAAAAGCAACGGCACTGCTGCGACATTAAGGAATGCCACGCGGCGCCCATAACCACGGGCACGGCAGTCCGTGCCCGTATAAGTATCGCCTACATCTTCGTGACGGTAATCACCGCAGCTGGGTTGTTCCAATCGTGATTTTCGGGTGGTAGATCGCCGTGGCCGATGATGCCGGGGTGGATATATACGTAACCTTCGCCACCGGCTTCGGGAGACGGACCTACACCATTGCAGACTGGTCCAGGCATATGTGAGCACAATTCGTCGTTCGGTTCCGAGCCGGCATCGTAGACGCTGGCGTGCCATGTCATAGAGCCCTCGGCTGGAAGCGTGACGGCGTTCACGCCACTGAAACCATCATTCGTGGGCACCAGCATGAATACCACAGTCAACAGGCTGCCGGGTGATCCTTCGATCTCAAGGCTCTGGCTTTCGCCCGCCATCAGCAAACCATCGCCGACCTTCATCCCCTCAACCGCATCCGGATAGCTTTCCAGTGTTTCCATCAACGGCATGACATTGCCGGATTCAGCAATGGTTGCGAGTTCTGGCAATGCGGGCTCGCCCAGTGTGAACAGCTTGCCGGCGCTGTGGGTGATTGCCAGCCGTGGCGTGAAAGCTTCGCCTTTGGTGATATTGGTTACAGTGACCTGGTAGGTGTCGGCAAGCGCACCGGTGGCGCCGGTCATCATCGCACCGCTTAGTGTGGCTGAGGCGATGTATCTGGATAAGCGGGAAATTTTCATGAGAGCTCCTTCTGCATGGTTAAGTTGAGGATGTGCAGCAAGCTGTCACCAGATATTTTGATCCGGGAGATAGTTGCGCCTCAAATATAGAAGGGTGAGATCACACTCAGATCACGGTTTTGTCACAGCTTGCGTCACGTGTCTACTGATCGATGGCTGCTACGGCCTGACTTTTCGTCTGACTAGGACGGAAAATGGGAGCATTGCTATGTCGCAAGATGGGGCTTCTTCATGTGAATCTCCTCTTCTAATATTGCGAGAAAACTCCTTCTATGCGTACACTGCCTTTATGGGAGAAATACCACTTGAAGGATGTAAGCATGGAAAAGAAAACAACACTATCAGTACTGGCCTTAGTTATTATCCTTGTCGTTGTCTTGGTCGCCACGAATTACGCATCGCTATCAAGGGTTTATCATGCCATAACACTTTTTGACGAAGACGTGATTGTAGAGAATTTTTCAAACATGGGAATGATGTTTGAAACCGTCGAAATTCAAAAACCAGATACTGTATATACGTTTGGTAGGTCGGAACAAAATCTACCGACGATATATGACTATAACGGTGAGAAAAGAGAAGTCGAGAGTTTCTTAGATCGGACCCGTACAACCGCACTTTTGGTTTTGAAAGACGACAATATTACATTCGAAGACTATTATCTTGGCACTCATCCCGAAGACCGAAGAATATCTTGGTCTGTATCAAAGTCGTTCCTGTCTGCCATATTTGGTGTTGCGGTTTTTGAAAGGAGCATATCCAGCTTGCAGGACTCGGTGACGAAATATGTCCCTGAACTAATAGGCTCTGGCTATGAAGGCGTATCGATCAAGAACGTATTGCAGATGTCGAGCGGAGTCAGATTTGATGAAAACTACGACAGTTTTAGCTCAGACATTAACCGATTTGGCAGATTGATGGCCTTTGGTGGCTCTTTTGATGAATTTGCCGCTTCGTTGGTGAACGAGAGAGAACCTGGCACCTTTTTACATTACGTCAGTTTGGATACTCATGTACTGGGAATGGTATTACGTAAAGCCACTGGGCGTAAGTTTATTGACTACTTCAACGATAAATTATGGTCGCAAATAGGGGCAGAAGATAGTGCAGTATTTATCACCGACGAAAACCAAGAGCCAATGGTGTTGGGAGGGATGAATATTCGAACCCGAGATTTCGCACGGTTTGGCAAACTCTATCGAGATGGCGGGGTATGGGATGGCAAACAAGTTGTCCCGGCACAATGGGTTTCTGATTCTATTACTCCTGACGCCCCACACCTGACACCCGGAGAAAGAGATACCTCTGATCTTAATCTAGGGTATGGATACCAGTGGTGGATACCGGAGAACGCAGATAGCGAGTTTATGGCGCTTGGTATTTATGATCAGTTTGTCTATATCAACCAAAAGGCAGGCGTAGTGATTGTAAAGAATTCAGCTAATATTGATTTTATGAAAAATGATTTTGAGTCAACCGATGAAACAGTAGCGGTATTTAGAGCAATCGTGTCGTCGTTGCAGTGATTCTGTGGGGTGGCCCACTGCGAAAGAAATCGTAACAGTGTGACTTGAGAAACGCGGCGATCTTGTCCAGTGAATCGATAGCATGTGGTAACTCCATATTTATCTGCCACACATGCCACATGTTCGGGTAGATCTCTAGATTGACATCGACGCCGGCGGCTTCAGCGGCTTTTCTGATACGAATCGCATCGTGTTTCAGCACTTCTTCTTCCCCGGCATGAATGAACGGAGGCGGCAAGCGGTGCCAGTTGCCTCACAGTGGTGAGATCAGAGGATTGTGAAGGTCGCTTGTTCCCACTTAGGATTCTCGGTAGACGTTGGGTGGCGCAGGAAACGGATGGCGTGGAGCAACCCGATAATCCACCATTAAAGTCCGCAAATCTGCCTTGCGCGAACGGATTATTTGCTCGATTGCAGATGAGGTCATGTAATCTGGCTGCCTGGTGAAAATTTAGGTTATAGAGAAGCGCATCCATAGTGGATTTTGTTAATGGAGATAGTTACCTTGTCGGTATCGGCTAAGACAGTTATGTGCGGGTCGATTCTCTCGTTGAGCAGAACATGGAGTGACCCCTTTGTCAAAATTCGAGTTCATAATGATGTTTGTCTCAGTCGTCGTGGCATTTGCTATGGCTGAATTGCTGATGGGTTGGGGCAAAATCATCCGGGCGCGCCACCGTGTCACTCATCCTTGGCTACTCGCGGGCTGGTCGTTCTGGTTGTTGATCATTATCACCTACCACTATCTCGGGTTCTGGGAATATCAAAGCTACAATTTTACCAAAGTCGCTCCGATGGTGCTGTTCCTTGCGGCGCCTGTAATGATGGTACTGTTAACGTTTGTGATAACACCGGAGTTACGCTATTACCAAAAAAAGGATTTGGAAGAGCATTACTTCCAGACCAAGAACTGGTTTTTTTGCATGGTGATAATTTTCCTGATTCTGTCGCGAGCCTCTGACCCTTTACTGCCCGATTTCGCGGACACTTGGATGCGTCGCTCAGCAGGTACGGTATTGGTCAGTCTGTCGATTATCTGGCTGTTGTTTACTAACAATCGAGCGGTACACTACGGTCTTTTGTCGTTCAATCTGATTTACTTGATTCTGGCTTCAAGCATCATTCCTGTGACTGGGCTGACTGCTTTTTAGACTGCGTTGAGACCATTCGTTGGAATGTAAACTTCATACTACGGCTGAACACGATGCTAACACTCTCATCTATTTTTTGGACTGCGCTCGTCGTCACGCTCTTTAGTTTTTGGTGGCAGGGTGACAAGATCAAGGCGACGGCGCTGCAGCATCTCTATCAGTATTTTCGCGAACAGGATCTGCAATTGCTGGATCAGACCATAGTTCTTAAGGGTGTGCGGCCACACCGCGGCGATTCCGGTTCTTTGCAATTGCGCAGGCGTTATGGATTTGAATTTACCTCTACGGGCGAGGAGCGCTACAAAGGGTTGATCGAACTGAGTGGTCGTAAACTGCTGAGTATTGAGCTGGAAGCCCACATTGTTCCTGATACAGATAATCGTCTGCAGTAATTCTGTTCAAGAGACAAAAAACATGAAACAAACCGGAGGATTTTTGCAATGC
>JBBSPQ010000030.1:0-9879 GCA_038258585.1 Pseudomonadales bacterium | reverse complement strand
TCTCTATGGATACCGAAGAAGCAAGATGCTGCTCCGGGCCTTCTTGATCAATTCAAGCCGATCAATCACGTCCGCTATAAAGTTGATGCCTTTCAATGTACGCGGCAACGGGAGATGCCAGTTGCCGCTCATTAATATCGTTGTGCCTTTCGCGCAGATCGTTGCGCACCGCCGTTGAAGAGACATCAATGTTCAATTCATGCAACCGTATGATGTAGCCGTGGCGAGACTGCAATATCTCATCAACACTGTCAGTCTCGCGCTCGCGCAGCACCGTCGCCAGCTCTGGCGTCAACGCCGATACAGTGCCAGGTCTACTGACCACCAGCACATTCGCCAATTCAAATATTCCCTGCCAGCGATGCCATTTGTTTAGACCGGCAAATGCATCTCCTCCCATTATCAACACAAGAACTGCTTCGGGAAATTCAGCGCGTAATGACTCCAGCGTATCGACGGTATAGGACATACCTGCGCTCTGGCATTCCCTGTCATCGACGGTTAATCGCTTATCTACCGAGGCCGCCAGTTGCAGCATCGCCAGACGCGCTTCATTCGACGCCTGAGCCGGCTCACGATGATTGGGCAAATGACAGGGAATCAACTTCACCTCATCGAGTCCCAGTGCGTTCAAGGCTTCCAGAGCGGCAGCGATGTGGCCTTGATGAACAGGATCGAACATGCCTCCCATGACTCCGATTGTTCTGACAATCACAATTATTCTCTTATATGACCGTCGCCAAGGACAATGTACTTCTGCGAGGTCAGCCCTTCCAAGCCAACAGGGCCGCGGGCGTGTAATTTGTCAGTGGAAATGCCGATCTCGGCACCAAGGCCGTATTCAAAACCATCTGCGAATCGCGTCGAGGCATTGACCATTACGGAGCTGGAATCAACCTCACGCAGAAAGCGCTGTGCACGCCCATAATCCTCAGTAATGATTGAGTCGGTATGAGCAGAGCTGTAGCGGGCAATGTGATCCATCGCCTCATCGATATCAGCAACAACACGAACTGACACAATCGGCGCGAGATATTCGGTGCCCCAATCCTCTTCTGTCGCCTCTTTCACCCCGGCTATCAGTGCTCTTGTTTTGTCACAGCCGCGCATCTCGACACCTGCGGCGGTAAACGCAACGGCCAGTGAAGGCAAAACTGCCTTCGCGATACCCTTGGCCACAAGCAAGGTCTCCATGGTGTTACAGGTGCCATAACGCTGGGTCTTGGAGTTAAAGGCCACTTTCAATGCCTTGTCTACGTTCGCTTTGTCATCGATGTAAACGTGGCAAATGCCGTCCAGATGTTTGATCACGGGCACTCGCGCTTCGGCGCTGATACGCTCGACCAGTGACTTACCGCCACGGGGAATGATGACATCGACAAACTCTGGCATCGTAATCAACTTGCCCACGGCAGCGCGATCAGTCGTTGTTACCACTTGTACCGCATTCTCGGTAATACCCGCCGCACTCAAACCAATGCAAATGCAGGCCGCAATGGCCTGATTGGAATGAATAGCCTCTGAGCCGCCTCGCAGAATTACCGCATTGCCGGACTTGAGGCATAGGCTCGCAGCCTCACAGGTCACATTTGGTCTGGATTCATAAATGATGCCTACCACGCCCAAAGGAACGCGCATCTTGCCTACTTGAATGCCCGAGGGGCGAAACCTAAGATCAGTCACCTCACCCACTGGATCAGCAAGCGCAGCAACCTGACGCAACCCTTCGAGCATGTTATCAATGCGCGCTGGCGTGAGCTCCAGCCGATCCAGCATTGCTGAATCCAGTCCTTTTGCACGACCCGCTGCGAGGTCGAGATGATTGGCGCTAACCAATTGTTCGCGTCGTTCATCAATCGCATCGGCAATCGCCAGCAGTGCCGCATTCTTCTGGGCGGTCGTTGCGCGAACCACCTCTCGCGCAGCAGCACGAGCCTGCCTGCCCAAGAGCGTCATGTAGCTATCGATGTCGGCTTCGATGCCAGCGTCAACGTGAGTGTCGAGGTTTGCGGCGAGACCTGATTGAATTGTTGCCATTTCCGTTCCCATAGCGTCACTGATGATACTCGTGACACTGGCGTTAAAAAAAGGCAGGCATTATAGCCTTCTGGCGAGACACAAACAAAAGTTTACTGACCCTGCTTCAAATATCATTTTGCAGACTCATTTCGGCAGGATATGGCCTCATGTACCACGAGTCCCGAATGTAGTCGTTGGGATGTCTGCGAAAGTGATGATTGAGAAGAGTGATTGGCACAATTAACGGCACCTGACCACGCAGATACTGAGCAATTGTCTCACTCAGCTCCGCCTTGTCTCCTGTGTCGAGATGGTTCTTGAGATAACCCTGAATATGCTGCAATACGTTAACTTGATTGCCGCGCGTCGCTCGGATTTTCAATGCGCTCATGAGTTCATGAAAGTACTCACCCGATAGGCCCACAAGATTGTCCCGGTTTGCACCTGCAACCAAGGGACCAAGGGCACGGTAAGTCTTTTGACAGTGACTCATCAGAATCAGTTTGTGACGGGCATGGAAATTTACGAGCGCCGCTACCGACAAACCATTCCGTAACAGTGCCTGCCAGTGGGACGTCACGTAAACGCGTTGCACAAAATTTTCCCTGAGCACCGCATCCCCCAACCGCCCCTCTTCCTCAACTGGCAGATCCGGAAAGCGCTTCATCAATGCCGCTGCATATATCCCGGAGCCATTCCGGCGCACCTGAGTCCCGTCATAGATTTTGACTCTCTCCATGCCACAACTGGGTGAGGATTTCTTGAGGATATAGCCGCAAATTTCCTGCTGCCACGATTGCTGCGCGTCCGCACAATCAATCAATGCCTGCGTGTAATCGAGTTTCTGATCGACGGTCGAGACACACCGCACCCCTTCATCAACATCAATTAGGCGGATTGGACGGCGCGGAACTCCAAGACCGATAGCCACTTCGGGGCAAAAAGGGCGGTAACTGAAGTAGGCGCCAAGTGTCTGCTCAATATAGGAATGCAATTGATGCCCGCCATCAAAACGCACTTTTTCTCCAAGGAGACAGCTACTTATTCCTACTAGAATTACTGTTTGCTGTGCGGGTAGTTCCATAAAAGCCTTTCAGCGACTCAATAGCCGCCAGAGTTAGGGGAAAGCCTGCGTCGGCATGGTGTCGGCCTGTTCGGATGATGAATAATTTGCCACTATTGCGTCCACTTCAGCTCTGAATGCCGGGGCATAATTGGTTCTCGTCGCCAACCAGGAATCGCGCACCCTTTTGATTCGCATGGTCGCGCGCCATCGATCCATACGCGGTTCAAATTCATCACGATCGAACAACTCCTGTTGAAACTGGTAGTAGGAATTTTCCCATTCCCGCCAAACTCCAGCCAAAAAATAGGCATGCATCACTTGTTCCCATGGCTCAAGCGCCATACCGGCGTTTACTTTGGCAATCGTGTTAGCCAGATCGACTTCTGTTGCTACCCACTCAGAGAACATCATCTGTTTTTCAGAGATCGAATCGCGCGTCTGGGACCGCATCATGTTGGTATTCTGACGAATCTCCATGCCCAGAAACACGATCCCCATAATTACGGCAATACTTGCCGAAAGATTCATCCAATCACTGGGCTTACTCATTCTTCATCCTCTGGTTGCTTCGTTGCTCTGTGCGAATGCCGCTGACCACACCGTTGCCAAATCCAGCCGCCCCGCAATCAGTTCTTGTTTGGCTATTTTCGACAGCGACTTTACTCGATATTCAAGCACCGAAGCGTGAGCACGATCTCCGGCGACAATTTGGTAGACAAGTTCGAGAGGCCCTTTGCCGCGAAGATAACGGGCCGCCTTCACCCCCCCTTTCTGATGTTCGGCAAAGCGCCGATCAACATCGGTCGTTATACCCGTATACAAAGTGCCATTGCAGCATTTTACAATATACAGATGCCAGCCGCCGATCAGGTCATCTTGAAGCACTTCCTTGTCAATGCTGGCCAGTGGATCAGGCACTCCAGTTGTTCTCCTGTTGAGTCGCTCTGCCTTCATCCTTGAGCTTGATGAGGTGGGCTAGCAAGGTCTTTTGTGCCCATGGGAGCAAGTGTGGGACCACGTCGTCGTAAACTCCCACTACCAACTGTTCCAACGAGACAGCACCACTTTCACCGCTCATCCGCGTTAACACGCGTATTGTCTTCTGCTCCCTGTGCAGACGATGTCGTATCAATTTCTCGATGACCGCTTGAGGATCACTCATTACCCGACCATGGCCCGGAGCCAACGAGTGCAGCGTCAAAGACTGAAGACGTCTTAATGAATTCAGATACGCCCCCATGCTGCCATCTGGCGGCAGAATGACTGGCGTGGTACCTTCCAGAATGTGGTCGCCCGTAAAGAGCATCTGTTCGCTTAGCAGCAGAAAACACAGATGGTTGGATACGTGACCCGGTGTGTGCACCAACTGCACAGCAAAATCACCGCAATCGATTGTCTCGCCGTCTTCGTACAGTCGCGTTGGCGCAAAGCTGCGATCCTGATGACCGTTTGCCTCCGAAGGAGGCGCCAGACCGATTACTTCGGCGCCAGTGCGCTCTCGCAACAGTGCCGTGCCAGGCGAGTGATCACTGTGAGTGTGAGTCACGAAAATCCAGTCGAGGGGGCGTCCATTCAAGAGCTGCAGTACGGTATCAATGTGTATTGCATCCGCCGGCCCCGGATCGATGAGCGCAAGACGGTCTGTGCCAATCAGATAACTATTGGTGCCAGGGCCAGTCATCATGCCGGCGTTACGTCCGAGCAGTCTTTGGACGGTTACGCTGCCGCGGTCTACCGCGACAGGTTTCCCTACCTGTAAATTTGTGTCCAATTATCCCCCGATGCGGCGTCTGATCGTGACGCCAATGGGGTGCCATGATAGCCCGTTTGCGGTCGAGCGAAAACCCGGCCGGACGAAGCTCCGCGCTAGATCAGTCAGTGTCATTCGCTTGTAAACCAATGCTGGCATTCACCGCCATTTCACGATATAAAGTGCGCTTTTAAAATTCCACGCGCGTTCGCATTTTGATCATCTTCCTTGTCCTCAGTGCTCCCGGATTCAGCCTGGGCTTTGACGAATCATTCAACTCGTCGCGCTCCAACCCCGCGTCAGCTGCAAAGCAAACAAGGTAATCACGATGCCCAAGATTCAGACATTCAACCAGATCTCCAGCAAAGGACTCGTTCGCTTCAAAGACAGCTATGAAGTCGGTCCGGAAGTGAGTGACAGTGATGCAATTCTGGTGCGAAGTCACAAACTTCAAGACACCGACGTCAATCCAAATCTGAAGGCAGTCGCACGTGCTGGGGCCGGCACCAATAATGTCCCGGTGGCCAGCTACACCGAAAAAGGCATTGTGGTATTCAATACGCCAGGTGCGAATGCCAACGCAGTGAAAGAACTCGTTCTGTGTGGCCTGTTGTTGTCCTCTCGCGGCATTCTTCCCGGCATCGCCTACGTCAACTCGCTGTTCGAAATGACCGACAATGCCGCCATGTCCAAGCTGCTTGAACAGGAAAAAAGCCGCTTCAAGGGTACCGAGATTGCCGAAAAGACACTGGGTATTGTTGGCTTGGGTGCTATCGGATCGCTGGTAGCAGAAATGGCAATTAATCTTGGAATGAAGGTGCTGGGTTATGACCCGGCGTTGTCAGTAGACGCTGCGTGGCGGCTTCCCAATCAGGTTCGCAAGATCGAAAATCTGTCAGCACTGCTTGGCAACTCCGATTTTGTGAGCCTGCATCTGCCAGTGCTGGAAGCCACTCGCAACCTGATCGACTCTAACGCCGTTGCCGCCATGAAACCGGGCCTGTGCCTGTTGAACTTCTCCCGTGACGAGATTGTTAACACAGAAGCCGTCGTCAACGGTCTGGATAACAAGCAGATGCGTATGTATGTGGCAGACTTCCCGTGCAAGGAATTGATCGGACGTGACGATGTCATCCTGATGCCGCACATTGGTGCCAGCTCCGATGAAGCAGAAGACAACTGTGCCATGATGGCCGCCGATCAGCTGATGGATTTCCTGGAAAACGGCAACATCAAGAATTCGGTGAATTTCCCGAATCTGTCACTGGATCGCGCTAGCAATGCCAAGAAAGGCACTCGTCTGGCCATCAGCAACAAGAACGTGCCCAAAATGCTGGGGCAGATCATGTCTATTCTGGCGGACCAGAACATCAACGTGATCGACATGATCAACAAGAGCCGTAACGAGATCGCCTACAATTTGATCGACGCCGAAAGCGAACCGTCGGCAGAGGCATTAGCCCAGATCGCAGCGATTCAGGACGTGATAAAGGTGACTGTTCTCTGAGCCTCTCTTGTCGCGAGCACAGTTCGGACACAGTGATTAAGAACAGCGTTTCGAACCAATTTTTAAACTTGTAAACTCAGGATGTGAATATGGACCGCGTTTTTAACTTTGGTGCTGGCCCCGCCATGTTGCCAACTTCAGTAATGGAAAGAGCTCGCGACGAGTTCGTCAACTTCAATGGCATGGGTGCCGGTCTTATTGAGATCAGTCACCGTTCCAAGGAATTTGATGTCGTCATCGACAAAGCCGACGCCTTGTTCAAGGAGCTGTCAGGCATTCCTGATAACTTCAAGATTCTTTATGTACACGGCGGCGCGCAGATGCAGTTCTCTGCCATCCCGTTGAATCTGCTCGGTCTGAATCCCGCTCACAAAGCGGCCTATGTTGATTCAGGCAACTTTGCGTCGCTGGCACGCAAAGAAGCGGCTCGCTATGGCAATGTGATTGCTGCTGCCACAAGCGAAGCGACTAACTTCGACCGCATTCCTGATTTCGATCCGAAAGCGCTGGATGCTGACACGTCTTACGTTCATATCACCAGCAACAACACGATCTTCGGTACGCGTTGGAACCAGTTCCCGGACACCGGCAGCATTCCTCTGGTTGCTGACATGACTTCCGAACTGCTGTCACGCAAACTCGATTACAACCAGTTCGGCGTTGTCTTCGCCGGCCTGCAGAAAAACCTGGGCCCAGCGGGTTTGGCCTGCGTCCTGATTCGTGAAGACCTGATCGGTCATGCATTGCCAATCACCCCTTCACTGCTGGACTATTCCGTGTACGCCAAGAACCATTCGCTGTACAACACCAACAACACCTTTGCCATCTACATGATGAGCCTTGTTCTTGAATGGCTGAAAGAGCAAGGCGGCGTCGATGCAATGGAAGAGTTGAACGAGAAGAAAGCCAAGCTTATATATGATGCGGTGGATGGCAGCGATTTCTACATTGGTTCAGCCCAGAAAAATCACCGCTCCGTGATGAACGTGACGTTCAATCTGGCCAAGCCTGATCTATCAGATACCTTTGTCAGTGAAGCAAACAAGCAAGGTCTATACGCATTGAAAGGACACCGTCTGGTTGGTGGCATCCGTGCGTCGATCTACAACGCCATGCCAATCGAAGGCTGCCAGCAACTGGTCGATTTCATGAAAGATTTCGAGAAGCGTAACGGCTGATCGTCTTCGTAAGAGTTTGCCTGCGAGCGAACCGGCCGTATTTTGGCCGATATTCGCCAGCAGGCTGACTCCTATTTATGCCCGCACGGGTACAATACAATGCTGTCATGAGCGCACCCCGCAAAATCATCCACTGTGACTGCGACTGTTTCTACGCATCCATCGAGACTCGCGACAATCCTTCATTGACGGGTTTGCCGGTTGCCGTGGGCGGTAGTCCAGAGCATCGCGGTGTCGTCGCCACCTGCAACTATGAAGCGCGTAAGTTCGGCATTCATTCGGCAATGCCGATGGCAACAGCGTTGCGGCAGTGCCCCCAGCTCATCGTTGTATACCCGCGTATGGATAAATACCGGGAAGCGTCACGAGCCGTCCATGCTATCTTCCGCGACTACTCCGAGATAATCGAGCCGCTTTCTCTTGACGAAGCGTATCTCGACGTCAGCAATGCCGAAGCCTGTCAAGGCAGCGCCACTCTCATCGCTCAGGAAATAAGGCAGCGGGTGCGTGAAACTGTTGGCATTACGATTTCAGCGGGCATTGCGCCGAACAAATTTATCGCCAAAATCGCCAGTGACTGGAATAAACCTGACGGCCAGTATGTGGTTTTGCCTGAGCAGATAGACGAATTTGTTCGCGTTCTGCCGGTAAAAAAAATATTCGGTGTCGGCAAGGTCACTGCAGCCAAGCTCAACGCAATGGGTATCATGACTTGCGGAGATCTGCGCCAGTACGACGAACTGGATCTGATCAATCACTTTGGTAGCTTCGGACAGAATCTTTATCGCTTGAGCAGAGGCATAGATGAGCGAGAGGTCTCCACCGATCGCACGCGCAAGTCACTCAGCGTTGAGAACACTTACACCAACGACCTGCCTTCATTACAGGATTGTCTGGATCGTTTGCCGGAACTGCATGAACAGCTGACCCAGCGACTGCGCCCAGTGGAATCCGAATATCGGATTACCAAGAAGTACGTGAAGTTGAAATTCATGGACTTTGTTTCCACCACCGCAGAGGAGTTGTCAGTGGAAACAGAAATCGCAGGTTATGTTGCCTTGTGCACCGAGGCATTTTCCCGCGGCAATCGTCCAGTGAGATTGCTTGGACTCGGGGTCAAACTGGCACCAATCGGTGAGAGCAAAACCACCGATGCATTCACTAACGATCCGCGCAGCAGGCAACTTAAACTGCATTTCGAGAAATCATAAGGAAAAACCACACATAAGATGTCAAACCTGCAAAAGCCCAGACCAAAAATCTCCAACTACATCACCCCCGAGGGAGACAAACGCCTGCGCGATGAGCTGACTTGGTTGTGGAAAATTGAACGTCCGAAAATCACCCAATCAGTAAGCGAAGCGGCGGCATTAGGTGATCGTTCAGAGAATGCTGAATACATTTATGGCAAGAGGCGTCTCCGGGAGATTGATCGCCGCGTCAGACATTTGAGCAAACGCCTAGAAGTGCTCACTGTTGTTAGCAAAGCGCCGTCTGATCCCAGCAAAATATATTTTAGCGCCTATGTCTGCGCGGAAGACGACGACGGCAAGGAGCAACACTTTCGCCTGATAGGGCCAGACGAGATAGGCGAAAAGCCCGGCTACATAAGTATTGACGCACCACTGGGCAGAGCACTCCTCGGCAAGCAAGTAGACAGCGAGGTGGAGATATCCACACCAAATGGTGTCCACCGTTGGGTTGTCGTCAGCATCCGCTATGAAGGCGCCATATGAAACACGTCACTATTCTTGCCATTGAACAAGGGCTTGCCTCCAGCATCACCATACCCTTAGAGATGATTCATGCTGCAGACGTGATCAAACGCATTCGCGATAGAAAGGCGGAAAAAAATAGATTCATTATCGCTAGCCACAATGGCAAAGCGGTCACCATGACCGGGGGATTTGCGGTCCAGCCAGACGCCAACATTATCGACATTGCTCATACCGACTTGATTTTCGTTCCCGCACTGTGGGGAAATCCGAATGCCGCCGTAAAGAACCACCCTGGCATTACTGCTTGGCTGACTGCCCAGTATGAAGGTGGCGCCACCATCTGCAGCGTGGGTACGGGAAGCTATTTTCTTGCCGAAGCAGGTCTGCTCGACAATCGCACGGCGACTACTCATTGGTATTACTTCGATGATTTCGAGAAGCGCTTTCCGGCTGCAAAACTGCAACGAAAACGCTTCATCACTCACGCTGACAGACTTTACTGCACAGGTAGCGTCAATGCAGTACGAGACGTCATGCTGCACTTCGTGGAGCAACTATTTACGCCTCATGTGGCCGACGAAGTCTCTCACCACTTTACCCACGAATTGAAACGGTCTTACGAATCCATGCTGCTCGATAGC
>JBBSPQ010000029.1:0-9889 GCA_038258585.1 Pseudomonadales bacterium | reverse complement strand
TCGGGGACGTGTTCCAACATTTCCAGACAGGTCACAACGTCATAGCGAGCAGGTTCGCGAACGGCAATATCTTCCGCCGTAATGTTTTCATAACGAATGTCTAGACCACTTTCCAGTTGGTGAAGTCTGGCGACTGCAAGTGATGCTTCTGCCAAATCAATCGCAGTCACTTTGGCGCCTTGATGGGCCATCGCTTCACTCAGAATTCCGCCCCCACAGCCAATGTCGATGACCTCCTTTCCAGCCAGAGTGACGTTGCTGGTGATGAATCCCATGCGCAGTGGATTGATCTCATGTAACGGACGGAATTCGCTGTTCGGATCCCACCAACGCGAAGCAAGGGCTTCAAACTTACGAATCTCTGCCTGATCGCGGTTGAGGTTTCTGGTATCGGTATCGGTATTTGCAGTTGTCATAAGGTGCCCTCTTGGCGAGTATCGGGTTTGATTCGATTCTGCCAAACCAAGGTGTTTGCGCGCAGCTTGTCCGTATCAATCGTGGTGAGCTGGCCACTGTCGACCAGCATTCTGCCGGCGACCCATACGTGGGAGACCTGACTACGCTGGGTGCTATAGACCAGATGTGAAACAGGGTTGTAAATTGGCATGGCATTGAAGCAATCCATGTTTACGGCAACCAGATCAGCGACTTTTCCGGCTTCAATGGTGCCGATTTTTTCATCGAGACCGAGCGCGCGGGCGCCGTTGATGGTGGCAATTTGCAGCGCTTTGTAGGCCGGAATTGCGCTGGCGTCTCCTGCTACGGCCTTGGCGAGAATAGCGGCGGTACGCATCTCCGACAACATGTCGAGATCGTTGTTGCTGGCAGCGCCATCGGTGCCCAGAGCTACATTCACGCCTGCTTGCTGCAGGCGGGCAATAGGGCAGAAGCCGCTCGCCAGTTTGAGATTGGACTCCGGGCAATGGGCGACGCTGGCGCCATTTTCCTGCAGCAGGTTGATTTCGGTCTCGGTGAGTTGTGTGGCGTGAACGCACAGGAGGCGTGGCGACACGAGGCCCAAATCTGCGAGACGTTGCAGTGGACGTTTGCCGGTGGCGATCACGGCGTCACTTACTTCTTGCATTGTTTCGTGAATATGCATGTGAATGGGTACGTCCATCTCTTCTGCCAGAATTGCGATTTTCCGCAGCGGCGCGTCTGAAACCGTATAAGGAGCGTGCGGGCCGAATGCCACACTAACCAGTGAGTGATGTCTGTAAACATCGTGCAGTTGAGTCGCCTTGGCAATGTATTCATCCGCATCTTTCGCCCAGGCGGTCGGGAAATCCAGCACCGGGGCGGCGAGCTGCACTCGGATTCCCGCCTCTATGGCCGCCTGAGCGGCGGCGTCAGGAAAGAAGTACATGTCTGCGTAGCAGGTGGTGCCAGAGAGCAACATCTCAGCAATCGCAAGCTGAGTTCCCTCATAGACGAAATCGGCATCGACCCAACGCCCTTCCATTGGCCAGATGTAGTCCTGTAGCCAGCTGTGCAGCGGGAGGTCATCCGCGGCGCCACGAAGCAACGACATGGCCGCATGCCCATGGGCATTGACGAGGCCAGGAATCAGCGCGTGGTCCTTTAGCAGCACTTCTTCAACACCCTTATATAGCTGTCGAGCAGTCTCCGTTGGCAGCACTTCCACGATGCGGCCGGCATCAACCGCGATGCTGTGATCTTCGAGGATACTCTGGTCGTCAGTGGCGGGGATGATCCAACGCGCGTGGATAAGAAGGTCGATCTGCTGAGGGGTCCCTGATTGCACTGTTCAGACTCTCTGTATGGTCGGCTGTAAGGTCGGCTGTATCGGTTAGCAATTGTGCCAACCTTGGCGATTTGAATAAAAGGCCGGGAATTATAGCGAATGCAAAGCAAAATAGCGCGCTCTAGCCAATTCTTGCTACAGGCGCCAGATAAGGGCGGATGTACACATTCTCGGGCAGGGGTGCAAGGGTAAAATGAATTCGCTTGTACGGGCTTGAAACGCGTTTTTGAGTGTCGGGGAAGGTTTCGTTTGTGATACTATTGTCCTCTTTTGCAGGGCATGAATCACCGTGAATTCTATGTCTCTTTTTGTGACCCTGCTCGTGACCGTGCGCACCATGAACTATCGGCTTAGGAATTAGGTTTTATGTCTGATACAACAAAACAGGTAATGCCCGTCTCGCTTGAAAGTGAGATGCGGGAATCCTATTTGGCCTATGCGATGAGCGTCATCGTCGGCCGAGCTTTGCCGGATGTGCGTGATGGTCTCAAGCCGGTGCATCGCCGGGTTCTGTTTGCGATGAATGTGCTGTCCAACGACTGGAATAAGCCCTACAAGAAATCTGCCCGTGTGGTGGGTGACGTAATCGGTAAATATCACCCCCACGGCGATACCGCTGTGTATGACACGATCGTGCGTATGGCTCAGAGCTTCTCTCTACGCTACATGCTCGTGGATGGTCAGGGTAACTTCGGCTCTGTCGATGGCGACATGGCAGCGGCGATGCGTTACACCGAAATCCGGATGGCGAAGATTGCACATGATCTGATGGCTGATCTGGACAAGGAAACGGTCGATTTTTCGGATAACTACGACGGCACCGAGCAGATTCCCGATGTATTTCCCACTCAGGTTCCCAACCTGCTGGTAAACGGTTCATCCGGTATTGCGGTAGGAATGGCGACCAACATTCCACCGCACAATCTGCGCGAAGTGATCGATGCCTGTGTAGCCTTGCTCGACAACGACGGCATTACTATTGAAGAGTTGATGGAACATGTAAAAGGGCCGGACTTTCCGACCGCCGGAATCATTAATGGCCGCGCCGGTATTATCGATGCCTACAAGACTGGCCGTGGCCGTATTTATATGCGTGCGCGAGCAGAAATTATTGAGGACGAGAAGACCAGTCGTCAGACAATTATTGTCACGGAAATTCCTTACCAATTGAACAAAGCGCGACTCATCGAGCGCATTGCTGAGTTGGTGAAAGAGAAGAAAATAGAAGGTATCTCTGAGCTGCGGGACGAGTCTGATAAAGACGGCATGCGCATCGTCATAGAACTGCGTCGTGGTGAGGTTGGCGAGGTTGTGCTCAATAACCTTTACGCCCAGACCCAAATGCAATCCGTATTTGGTATCAACATGGTGGCGCTCGTTGATGGTCAGCCACGTCTGCTTAACCTGAAAGAAATTATCGAATCCTTCATTCGCCATCGTCGCGAAGTTGTCACCCGTCGTACAGTCTTCCTGCTGCGTAAAGCACGGGAAAAAGGCCATATTCTCGAAGGTCTCGCCGTAGCACTTGCCGATATCGATACGGTGATTGCGTTGATAAAGGAATCTCCCTCGACTGCCGAGGCGAAAGAAAAATTACTCGCACGCTCATGGCGTGGCGCAAGTGTGATGCAGTTACTCGGCGATGCAGGTCCAGATGCCTGCAGGCCAGATGAGTTGGCGCCCGAGTTTGGAATGCGCGGTGATGAGTACTATCTGTCGCTCGCACAGGCCCAAGCTATTCTTGAGTTGCGACTGCATCGCTTGACAGGTTTGGAACAAGAAAAGTTGATTAACGATTATCGAGAGCTATTGATTCAGATCAGTGACTATCTGGATATTCTAGGCAGCGAAGTGCGATTGTTTTCCGTCGTGCGCGAAGAGCTTGCTCAGGTGCGTGAAAACTACGGCGATGACAGAAGAACCGAGATCATTACCTCGCAACTCGATTTGTCGATGGAAGACCTGATCACGGAAGAAGATCGTGTGGTTACGATTTCCCGCAGCGGTTACGCCAAGTCTCAGCCTCTGACTGATTATCAAGCTCAGCGTCGCGGCGGTATGGGTAAGGCCGCCGCATCGGTCAAAGACGAAGATGTCGTTGAGCATCTTTTGATAGCCAGTAGTCACGATACCTTGTTGTGCTTTACCAGCGCAGGGAAAGTCTACTGGCTACGTGTATTCAACATACCGCTGGCCAGTCGCACCTCCAGAGGCAAGCCCATTGTGAACATCCTTCCACTGGAAGAGGGCGAGCGTATCACCAGCCTGTTGCCAATCAAGGAATACACCGAAGGGCATTTCATCTTCATGGCGACCGCTCAAGGCACTGTCAAGAAGACAGCACTGACTAGTTTTTCACGTCAACGCAGTGTCGGTCTGCGAGCGATTGAGCTGGATGAAGGCGATACGCTCATCGGCACTGCTGAGACAGACGGGCAGCGCGACATTATGTTGTGCAGCACCAGCGGCAAGATGATTCGTTTCCGCGAGACAGACGTACGCGAAATGGGTCGTACGGCGCGTGGTGTGCGTGGTATCAGACTCGCTTCAGGACACGAAATGATCTCTCTGATTATTCCCGAAGACGGCAAACAGGTGCTGACGGTCAGCGAGAACGGTTATGGCAAGCGCACCGATAACAACGATTTTCCGTTGTACGGCCGGGGTGGGCAGGGCGTCATTGGCATGCAAACCAGTGATCGCAATGGCCGCGTAGTAGGCGCCGTGCAGGTTTGTGATACCGACGAGATCATGCTTATTTCCGATCGCGGCACACTGGTCAGAACCCGAGTTGGGGAAATCTCTGTTCAAGGCAGAAATACGCAGGGAGTCCGTCTCATCAAGCTCAAGACAGAAGAAAAACTGGTAGGCCTTGAGCAGGTAGATGAGCCAGACGAATCCCTTATTAACGCTTCTGAGGAAGATATTGACGGGGAAGATTCGCAAAGCGCTCCGAAACCCACTGAAGAATGAGGAATCAGGGCTGCGATCTTGCGGCCCTGTCTGTTCAGGAATTTTTTCCAGGAATCTTTATTCGTGAGTCAATCAGTCAGCAGCATCGCTTTTCTCGGTCCTCTAGGCACGTTCTCCCACGCGGCAGTGCTCAAGCACTTCGGTGAGGATGCCAACAAGCTCTGCGCCGCCACTATCGACGATGTCTTTGCCGATGTCGAAGCGGGACGTGCCGAGTTTGGTGTCGTGCCAGTGGAGAATTCCACGGAAGGGGCAGTTAACACCACTCAGGATTGCCTCATCGAAACACCGCTTCAAATCGCGGCGGAAGTGATTATCCCAATTGAACATAATTTTATGCTTCGGAACGACGCTGAACCTTCCGACATATCCCGCATTGTTTCACACCGTCAATCACTCGCGCAGTGCCGCCACTGGTTAAAGGCTAACTGGCCGAATGTGGAAAAGATTGAGGTGAGCAGTAATGCCGAGGCAGCGCGTCAGGCCGCTGAAGATACTAATACGGCTGCCATTGCGGGCGAACGTGCGGCGTCGCTGTACGGCCTTCATATACAGAGTAGTGGTATTCAGGACGAACACAACAACAGTACTCGATTCCTTGTGCTGGGCCATGACAGTGCGGCTTCCACCGGTCGGGATAAGACGTCCATTCTCGTTTACACGGAAAATAAACCCGGCGCCCTGTTTCGAGTATTGGAGCCCTTCGACCGCCATCAGGTCAGTCTAACTAAGATCGAGACGCGCCCTGCGCGTGCCAACAAGCCCGGCGAAAGTATCTGGGCCTATGTGTTTTTCATCGATTTTGAAGGGCATGTTAATGATGAATCGGTGCAGCAGGTGTTAACCGAGCTCAAAGACAGAACCGTGAAAATCAAAAATCTGGGTTCTTACCCTATAGCAGCAGGATAGGTCAGTGTCTAAATTGCTTGACAAAAATGTGCTAATCGTAGGTTTGGGGCTGATTGGAGGCTCTATCGCCCGGGGTTTGCGGGACCGAAAGCTCTGTGCCGCGATCTATGCCTGCGGCCGTGATGAAGTGCCCTTGCGTCAGGCGCAAAAAGAGGGGGTGATCGACGAGTGGTCTACTGATCTGAAGTCTCTCGCTGGCAAGGCCGATGTCATTATTCTTGCAGTGCCCACTTTGACGGTCCGGCGCATTCTCGAGGAACTCAAAGGGTTTGTGACCCCGACTGCGATCATTAGCGACGCCGCTAGCGTGAAAGGCAGTGTTGTGGCGGATTATCGAGCAGTATTTTCAGATAGTTGTCATCGTTTCGTGCCTGCCCATCCTATCGCTGGTTCCGAAGAAAGCGGGTACAACGCTTCCGACGGCCTTCTCTATGTGAATCGCAAGACCATACTTACGCCATTAATCGAAACCGATGTCGATGCGATAGAACTTGTTCGAGAGCTTTGGGCTGGTTTGGGCGCTCAGGTGCATGAGATGAGTGTGGAAGATCATGATTCAGTGCTGGCCGCCACTAGTCACTTGCCGCACTTATTGGCATATGCATTGGTCAACACCCTGATTCATCAAAGGCAGACCGACGACATTTTTCGCTACGCAGCGGGCGGGTTTGCAGGTTTTACCCGTATCGCATCCAGCGATCCAGTGATGTGGAGAGATATATTTCTGACCAATGGCAAGGCAACGGTTGCTGTTCTGGATGCTTATACCGAGGAGCTTGCACGGATGCGCAAGGCATTGGTGGAAGGGGATGGGGCTCTGTTGATGACCAGTTTTGAGGAGGCTCGTGAAACCCGAAACCGATTTATAAAGGAGCATTTTCCTTCTGGTCAGATCGCAGGTAAGGGTGCTGACCAGTCACATACCGCTGACTCTGCGGCTGCACCTGTACTGACTATTGACGGACCAAGTGGTTCCGGGAAAGGTACAATCAGTGCCCGTATTGCCGCCGAGTTAGGTTGGCATTATCTGGACAGTGGTGCGTTGTATCGATTGTTGGGTCTGGCTGCAGAACTAGCCGGTATTTCTACTGCGGATGAGCTTGCCCTAGTGAAGCTGATTCCTACTATGTTTATCAGCTTCGGGCCTGAAGAAGGTCAGATCTGGCTCAACGGAGATGAGGTTTCCCACGAATTACGTGGGGAAAAAGGAGGGTCGCTGGCATCAGAGGTTGCCGTTCATCCTGCTGTGCGCACAGCGTTTCTCACTCGGCAGCAGGCATTCAGACAACTTCCAGGTCTCGTTGCCGACGGTCGTGACATGGGAACGGTAGTATTTCCGGGTGCACCAATTAAAGTGTTTCTGACAGCCTCTGCCGAGGAGCGCGCAAAACGTCGTTATAAGCAGTTGATTGATAAGGGGATTGATGTTAATCTCTTCGACCTTTTTCGGGATATAAAGTCCCGTGACGAGCGGGATACGACTCGCAGCGTTTCTCCATTGAAGCCTGCAGTTGATGCCATAGTCGTAGATACCACTGAAATTGGCATTGAACAGGTGGTAGCACTTGTTCTGGAAGTAGTACACCAGCGTCTCCAATAAGCTGGTTTTTGAATGATGTTTTATGGCTCCGTTTTTCGACCCCCAGCAACTGTCGAATGCGGAGTTTTTAGTAATAACCCCGTATGTGCTGGAGTACGGTTAATCTGAAAATTTACAGGAAAAACGATGAGTGAAAGTTTCGCGGAATTATTTGAACAGAGTTTAAAAGACATAGATATGACACCGGGTGCTATCGTCACGGGTGTTGTTATCGATATCGATTCTGATTGGGTCACTGTACACGCAGGACTGAAGTCAGAAGGCGTGATTCAAAGAAGTGAATTTCTAAATGAAGACGGTACGTTTTCATTGTCGATCGGTGATTCAGTTAAAGTTGCACTGGAATCCGTTGAAGACGGTTTCGGTGCCACACGTCTCTCCAGAGAGAAAGCCAAGCGCGCTGAATCGTGGATGGATCTCGAAGCCGCATTCGAGAAAAATGAAGTGGTCATGGGTGTTATCAATGGCAAAGTCAAAGGTGGCTTTACTGTTGATCTGAACAATATCCGTGCCTTCCTGCCAGGCTCATTGGTTGACGTGCGCCCAATCCGCGATACGACCCACCTGGAAGGTCAAGAACTGGAATTCAAACTTATCAAGCTGGACCAGAAGCGCAACAACGTTGTTGTTTCTCGTCGTGCAGTACTGGAAGCAGTCAGCACCGAAGAGCGAGATGAGTTGCTGGCACAGCTACAAGAAGGCATGTCTGTTAAGGGTGTGGTCAAGAACCTTACTGACTACGGCGCCTTCGTTGATCTGGGCGGTGTTGATGGTCTGTTGCACATCACTGACATGTCTTGGAAGCGTATCAAGCACCCAAGCGAGATCGTGAATGTTGGCGACGAGATTCAAGTCAAGATTCTGAAGTACGATCGTGAGCGTAACCGTGTGTCTCTGGGCCTTAAGCAATTGGGCGAAGATCCATGGGTAGCAATCAAAGCGCGTTACCCAGAGAAGTCAATTGTGAAAGCAACTGTCACTAATCTCACGGACTATGGCTGTTTCGCTGAGCTTGAGCAAGGCGTTGAAGGTCTGGTACACGTTTCTGAAATGGATTGGACAAACAAGAACGTTCACCCATCCAAAGTGGTACAGCTTGGTGACGTTGTAGACGTTATGATCTTGGACATCGACGAAGAAAGACGTCGTATTTCTCTGGGTATCAAACAGTGCTACCAGAACCCATGGGATCGTTTTGCTGATGCATTCAAGAAAGGCGACAAGATCAGTGGCAGCATCAAGTCCATCACTGACTTTGGTATCTTCATCGGTCTCGAAGGTAACATCGATGGTCTGGTTCACCTGTCCGATATCTCTTGGGAAGAGCCAGGCGAAGAAGCAGTTCGTGCCTATAAGAAAGGCGACGAGATCGAGACTGTTATTCTGTCAATCGACTCCGAGCGCGAGCGCATTTCTCTGGGCATCAAGCAACTGTCTGACGATCCATTCGTCAGCTATGTTGGTGAGTTCGAGAAAGGCAGTATCGTTAAGGGCAAAGTAACTGCCGTTGACGCGAAGTCTGCAACTGTTGAGCTTAAAGAAGGCGTTGAAGGCGTTCTGCGTGCATCCGAGATCAGTCGGGACAAAGTTGAAGACGCGCGTAACGCTTTGAAAGAAGGTGATGAAATTGTTGTGAAAGTTATCAGCGTTGATCGCAAGAGCAGAGTGCTTGGTCTCTCTGTAAAAGCAATCGAAATTGATGATGAAAAATCAGCGATTCAAGAGCATAAAAATCAGGAACCGTCAGCGGCAACACCGACTACTATTGGTGACCTGATTAAAGCAGAGATGGAAAAGAAGTAATCTGTGTTAATGCTTGTTTTGGGTTGCAGTGTTGTTTGAGATCGCAGCTTTTTTAGAAGGAATCGACTATGACTAAGTCTGAACTTATTGATCGAATTGCGGGAAAGCAAAGCCAGTTGTCATCGAAAGATGTTGAGCTGTCAGTTAAGGCAATGATTGAATATATGTCTCAGGTTTTGTCTGAAGGTGGTCGTATTGAAATCAGGGGATTCGGTAGTTTTTCTCTACATTACCGAATCCCTCGCGTAGGACGTAATCCCAAGACCGGTACGCCGGTAGAATTAAGTGGGAAGTACGTTCCTCATTTCAAACCCGGAAAAGAGCTTCGTGATCGAGTCAATCTAAGTCTGGAAACTTACCCTTGAGTCCAGCTGGTTAGCTGTAACGCAAAATGCTAGTTCGTGAAAACGGCGTATTCGAAAGGGTATCGCCGTTTTTTATTTTTATCGAAATGGAAATTTGGTCGAAAAGAGGTGCAAGCCGTTTTATGCAGAAATTAATCCGGTTCTGTGCCTGGCTGTTTCTACTGTTGGTATTTCTCGCCAGCGTAATGTTCTCGTTTTTCAATACCACTTCTGTCTCTCTTTCATTCGGCTTCTTCACGTTGTCTCCTCAGCCAATTTCCCTGTGGGTGATTTCGGCGTTTGCACTCGGGGGAGTCATTGGCCTCGGATTGGGGATTGGGTTGTTCAGAACTTTGCGTACACGTTTTGAAGTAAAACGTTTGCGCGCTCGCTTGGAAGCAGCCGAGCAGGAAATAGCCGCATTGAAATCTTCTCCCAGAGACCCTGCATGAACGAAAGGAATGTCGTGGTGTATGTTTGTGGCGATTGCCGCTG
>JBBSPQ010000028.1:0-10025 GCA_038258585.1 Pseudomonadales bacterium | reverse complement strand
TGTTGCAGGAACTTTTTACGGTCTTGCAGCACCCTTACGAATCCAATCCCCGGTACAGCCAATATGCCCGTAAGCGTCCCGAATGGGCTCGCGCTAAGGCCGGATGTTCAACTTTATCCTGCAGCTCGTGAGAGCTATACGCCACTCCCTATAACCCTTTCTCTATCGTGGCCTGAATTTTGATGTTTAATTTGACTCAAAATGACGAAAAGTCACGAACATTTTAGCGATCTGAAAGTAGAATCCGCTCGTAATAACTGAGGTTACAAGGCGCCATGTCTTTTTTTACGAGTAGAGCGACGGAATTGGCAGATGTAACCGTAAGTATCTCATCGCTGATGCTTGATATCGATTTGCCGTATTTCCGTCATGACAGTACCGCAATACAGTAATCAGCACTTTTTTGGTGCGCAGCAAAGACATATGCCTTAACTCTGCTTTATCTAGTTTCAGGAGAAATAAATTGCGATTTTTGTTGCGCCACCCAGTAGTGGTCCTTTTTTCCCTTGCCGCAATAGGGTTGGTGATAGCGGTTTTTCAAAAAGTTCAGCAACAAGATCAATCTGTCGCCTTTGTTCGTTCTGGCTCTGGGGCACCGCGGTCAGTGTCTGTAGAAGCCGTTAGCAGACAGATTCTGGTCGATCGCGTCGAGTCAATTGGTACCGCCGTCGCCAATGAGTCCGTCAACCTGACCCCAAAGGTGTCCGATACTATCAGTCGAATCGGTTTTAATGATGGTTCCTTGGTGGAACAGGGCGAAATTTTGGTGGAGCTGACTAATTCTTCCGAAGCGGCGAGACTTTCTGAAGCGCAATCAACGGCGGATGAGGCCGTGCGTCAATACGAGCGATTACAGAGCCTCCTTACCAACAATCTGATTTCCAAGACTGATCTGGACGCTTCGCGCACCCGCGCAGAGACAGCCCGGGCGCGTCTGGAAGGGGTTATTGTCGCGATGGACGATCGTTTAATCAGAGCGCCATTTTCCGGTGTGCTCGGATTTCGCAACGTCAGTGAAGGCTCTTTGGTATCGCCTAATACCGTGATTACCACACTGGATGACATTTCCATTATCAAACTCGATTTCACCGTTGCTGAGGTCTACCTAGCGCAATTGCAGATTGGTCAAACTGTCTCTGCGAAGAGCATTGTCTATAAGGACAGAGAGTTTGAAGGCATTGTCCAGGTAGTGGGGTCCAGAATTGACCCCGTGACTCGTTCTGTCGCAGTGCGTGCGCATATCGATAATCGCGACGGCGTGCTTCGACCAGGAATGCTGCTGACGGTTTCGATGGCGCTCAGTTCATCGGAAGTTACAGTTGTGCCCGAACGTTCATTGATTCCAAGCGGTGGACGTCAATATGCTTTTGTAGTGGATGAAGGCGGTATCGCTCGTCAGGTCGAGGTACAGATCGGACGACGCAGACCGGGTTATGTGGAAGTTCTAGGTGGATTGGATCCGGGGCAAATGGTGGTTACGGACGGCATGGCGCAGATACGCCCAGGGCAACCTGTTCAGGTTGTTGGTAAACCGCAAGCGGGGAGTTCAGGCATGGCGGATGACTCACGTGTTCGCACTGGCTCTACAGTTAATAACTCCTGATAGCCCCGACTTCTAGGTGACACAATGATTCTTTCTGATATTTCTGTAAAACGGCCGGTATTTGCCACGGTGATCAGCCTAGTGCTGATCTGTTTCGGCATTTTGTCATTCATGCAGTTGCCTCTGCGGGAGTACCCAGACACAAGCCCCCCTGTGGTCTCAATCAGCACCAACTACCCCGGTGCTTCTGCCGAAATCGTCGAAACTCAGATAACGCAGAAAATTGAAGATCAGATTAACGGTATTGAGGGTGTGAACTCCATTAACTCTTCAAGCAGCGACGGCAGCTCGCGTGTTTCTGTCGAGTTTGCGGTTGGTCGTGATATCGATCAGGCCGCAAATGACGTCAGGGACAAGATCTCCAGAATTACGCGCTCTCTACCCGAAGATGTGGATCCACCTCAGATAGCAAAAGCCGACAGTGAGTCGCGCCCGATTCAGAACTTCAGTCTCACCAGTTCCGAGATGGATTTCTTGGCACTGAACGACTATGCAAACCGCTTTATTGTGGACCAGTTTGCCGTCATCGACGGGGTTGCCAGTGTGCAAATTCGTGGCAATGGTGGATTCGCGATGCGCGTCTGGCTGGACAGGGTTGCTTTGACAGCACGCGGGCTAACGGTGACCGACGTTGAGTCGGCCTTGCGTCGTCAGAACCTCGAGTTACCCGCCGGCCGCATTGATTCCAGTGATCGTGAATTTACCGTGCGTGTGGAGCGTGTCTACCAGACTGCCGAAGACTTTTCGCGTCTAGTCATCGAGCGTGGCAACGACGGTCATCTTGTCACTCTTGGCGAAGTGGCGAGGGTCGAGATTGGTTCGGCCAATGAGCGCAGCACCAATATGGGTAACGGGATTGAGTCAGTGGGCATTGGCATCGTGAAACAATCCACTGCTAACAGTTTAAGTGTGTTGCGTGGCACCGCCGCGCTGGCCGAACGTATTAACACCACACTGCCCGATAACATGGAGCTGATGTCATCTTCCAGCGATGCGGCCTTCATCGAAAGCTCTATTGATTCGGTTTACGAGACAATCTTTATCACCATGCTGCTTGTCAGTATTGTTATCTACATGTTTCTTGGCTCCTTCCGAGTCATGCTGATACCCGTGGTGACAATTCCCGTTTGCCTGCTTGCAGCGTTCACTGTGCTTGCCGCATTCGGCATGTCGATCAATCTGATTACGCTGTTGGGACTGGTGCTTTGTATCGGTCTGATCGTGGATGATTCCATTGTGGTCCTCGAAAACATCCAGCGCCGAGTGGAAAGCGGTGAACCTCCGCTGTTGGCCGCCTTCAACGGTTCGCGTCAGGTCGGCTTTGCGGTCATTGCTACAACGGCAGTGCTGATTGCGGTATTTGTGCCGGTAGTCTTCATGGATGGAAGCCTTGGTATCATTTTCTATCAGTTGGCAATGACCATCGGCTCCGCGGTGGTTTTTTCGACCATCCTGGCACTGTCCCTGACACCGATGATGTCTTCGAAATTGCTGACCTCACACTCCCATGAGAGCTGGCTCACGCTCAACGTCGATCGCGCATTTCGTTGGTTGCAGAGTGGCTATCACGATGCGCTGGCGGTGAGTTTGAAACATGCACGCTGGGTATTCGTCGTGTTGCTGCTAGTGGGTGCAGGCATTTATTATTTGCTGCTGCATATTCCGTCGACATTTGCGCCGACTGAAGACCAAGGTGTTTTCATGGTACGCATGGATGGTCCGGAAGGCGCCAGTATTGATTTTATGAAAGAGCAAGTCGAGTTGCTACAGAACGAAGCTCTTTCTTATGTTGAAGCGGGCGAAATCGAGAACATTGTGACGATGGTCCCAGGTTTCGGTGGTGGTGGCGGGGTGAATGGTGGCATGGCCATCATCTCCCTTCCTGAGTGGGACCAGCGCACTAAATCCACCCAGCAGGTCATGAACGAACTCAGCCAGAAGTGGGCTAAATATCCAGCTCTTCAGGTCAATACGTTCATGCGATCAGGTCTCGTGCGCGGAGGAGGCGGTCAGCCTATACAGTTTGTTCTTGGGGGTCGGGAATATAACGAATTGGCGCAGTGGCGTGACGTTGTGATTGACCGGGCTAATGCGAGTGGTCTGTTTACGCGTGTTCAATCTGATTATCAAGAGACCAAGCCAAGTCTGACTATCAGTGTAGACAAGGTAAGAGCAGCCGATCTTGGCGTATCAATTCAGTCCATTGGTCGCACGCTTCAAGCAATGATGAACGAAAGTCGTGTGACGACGTTTCTGGATCGTGGCGAAGAGTACGACGTGATCTTGCAGGCTGAAGAGTCGCAGCGGGCCACGCCTGACGATTTGACCAATATCTACGTGCGCTCCGAATCTTCCGGACAACTGATTCCGCTGGCTAACCTTGTCACAGTTACCAACACATCTGGTCCGGGTTCTCTGAATCGCTACAACCGGATTCGCGCCATAACGATCAGTGCAGGCCTGACACCGGGCACCACACTTGATCAGGGGCTCGCGTTCCTAGAGTCAGTGGTACGAGATGAATTGCCCGACTACGCCCAGATGGATTACAAAGGCGAGTCACTGGAGTTGAAAGAATCCAGTGGTGGCTTGGTACTGATTTTCGGTATGGCTCTGCTGGTTGTGTTTCTGGTGCTGGCGGCACAGTTCGAAAGTTTCGTGCACCCATTGGTCATTATGACAACGGTACCCTTGGCAATATTTGGTGCCTTGCTTGGTCTTTTCCTGACCGATGGCTCGCTCAATATCTACAGCAATATTGGACTCATCGTGCTGGTAGGTATTGCCAGTAAGAATGGTATTTTGATCGTGGAGTTTGCTAACCAGTTGCGCGATGAAGGGATGGAGTTCAACAAGGCTCTCGTTGAAGCCTGCGACTTACGTCTGCGTCCAGTACTGATGACGGCACTGGCCACAATGATGGGTGCGGTACCGTTGATTTACTCCACGGGAGCCGGCTCGGAAAGCAGGATTCTGTTGGGCGTGGTGATCTTCTCCGGAGTGTTGATGACGACCGTCATGACACTGTTCGTTGTGCCTGTGATCTATAAGCTCATGGCGAAGAACACTACCTCACCTGAGGCCGTGGCCAACCTGCTCATGAAGATGCAATCAAATGCCAATGAGCAGAGTGCGCTTCCCGCTACTACGGTTTCGGATACTGCACATTGATGTGATTGTCCTGTCTGCGTCAGTGCCCGGACCCTTCATTGAGGGTCGAGCACGACGCAGTCAGCATTTAGATTCAATGTGGCAAAGGCAGGATTTTTAGTTGCCCACTTTGGGCGTTTGAATCGTCGTTTTGCAGCATTAGTTCTGCTTTCTGGTCGACTAGATCACAGGACAGGATGGCCAGTAGCTCGTAATGGCCCTCTTCAGTTCTGGTAAAACTGATGATTTCGCCTGTACTCTCACCTTGATGAGTGATCCGGGAATCCTGAGTCACTCTTACATCTTCCACTTTGGCGAGAAACAGGCGCTTCTTCGCTGCCCCACGGTAGTGCATGCGGGCGATGATTTCCTGGCCGGTATAGCAACCTTTCTTAAAATCGACACTGCCATTGAGATCGTAATTCAACAACTGAGGCGTGTAAGAGTCCTGCATCACCGGCGAAATGTGCACGATACCCTGACGGATATCAGCCAGCTCCCATTCGTCCAGATCGTCAGTAACGCCCAACGACTGAATTTTATCCAACGCGTCTTCCGCCGAAACAGAGACCAGGATTTCAAAACGTGGTTGCTTGTCCGCCAACCGATATACGACGCCACCGTCTACTTGCAGGATGTCACCCGGTCCTTCTGGAATGCCACCGAAGAGCTTGCACAGGGTTTCTTCGGCGCTGCTTCCATGGAGTCCATAGCGTTCGAAAGAGGAGGTGCTGATGACAGCCTGAGCCTTCGAAAAGACGATATATTTGTCGAGAGTTTTCTTTAGCGCTGCGCCCATTCCTCTACTGCACACTAGGTGCAGGGTGCTGTCGATAGAAAGCAGGCGCAGGTCACTGATGACCCGACCATTCACACTACAGTATGCCCCGGTAACGCTGTGTGTGAGCGACACGACGTCGACATTACAGGTCAGTTGTCCCTGCAAAAATTTAGCAGCGTCTGGGCCGGGAACGGCGATCAGATCAAAATTGTTCAAGTCAGTAAGGGTACTAGCCATGGAACGGGTCCGGATAAAATCAGCAAATTGGGATATCATAAAGCAACGTACAGGCTTACAGGTTGTCACATGTTAACAGAAATCGAATACAAGAAACTCGCTTGGCACAGCAGAAGAGGGATGCTCGAACTCGATCTCCTGCTGGTTCCGTTTGTCGAAAAGGGTCTTCCGACGTTGAGTCCGGAGGACCAGGTGCTGTATCAGAGATTGTTGCGTGAAGAGGATCAGGACCTGTTTGCCTGGCTGTTGCTTCGCGCCCCTGCTCCAGATTGCGAACTGCAGAGAATGGTTGAAAGAATTCGTAGCGGTTCTCGATAACGCATTTTACTACTTGAAACCACCATTGATAGATCTCAATTGACTGCAAGGAAGCAAGTCGATGTTTCTCAGAATTGCTTTGCGTCCTTCTGTCTATCTCGTCACCATACACTTCCTGTTTCATTTGAGTGCATTTGTGGCTCTACTATTTACCAGTGCGCCACTCTGGCTGCATCTTTTATTCGTCGTCATTATTGCAGGTAGCGGGGTTCGTTCTGTATTTTTCAGGACGAACGCTTTTGCAATTATTTTCACAGAAAGTTCTATATTTTTGGTTATGACTGGTCGAACGGTTGAGTGTATTCTGGAATCCGAATTTCATTGTACAGAATGGCTACAGGTGCTGATATTTAGAGAGGTGGTGGCTGGTCAGGAGCGGGAAATTGCATTCACAGCCCTATCGAAGTTTCACGTGTTTGTTACACCGGATTCCGCCAACGCGCAGCATCGTAGGCAGCTGCGCGCACTATTAAGGTGGTATCATTTTTCGAGAGACATGCTGCATCGCTAACCCTTCACAGTCAGTGTGGGTGAAGGGGGCAAAGGTCTGTTAAGCGGAATCAATATAGTGTCTTCGGCAATGGGCGCCAGTTCCGGGTAATCCAGTGTGTAGTGCAGTCCTCTGCTTTCCTTGCGCTGGATAGCGCATTCTACAATCAGGCTCGCGACCAGAACAAGGTTCCGCAATTCCAGAAGATCTTTACTGACGGTGTAGTTTTTATAATAGTCATTGGTTTCCTGAGCCAGTAACTGAATGCGTCGTTTAGCGCGTTGCAGACGTTCGTCCTTGCGCACAATGCCAACATAGGCCCACATGAACCGACGCAGTTCATCCCAATTGTGCGCAACGATAATTTCCTCACTCGACCGAGTAACTAGGCTTTCATCCCAGGGCGGAATATCATCGAACAGAATGGTCTCGTCCAGCTTCATCTTGATGTCGTCACTGGCACTGAACGCGAGCACGAAGCACTCAAGAAGGGAATTGCTAGCCATGCGATTTGCGCCGTGTAACCCTGTGAAACTCGTTTCTCCTATGGCATACAGATTAGCCAGATCGGTACGGCCGCACTGGTCAACCATCACTCCTCCACAAGTATAATGAGCGGCGGGTACGACAGGGATTCGATCGCGAGTAATATCAATGCCGAAGGTCAGGCAGCGAGTGTAGATAGTGGGAAAGTGTTCCTTGATAAACTCGGCAGGTTTGTGGCTGATGTTCAGGTACACACAATCACAACCAAGCCGTTTCATCTCATGATCAATTGCGCGCGCCACAATGTCTCTGGGTGCCAGTTCGGCTCTTGCGTCGAAATCATGCATGAATCGAGTGCCGTCCTCCAATTCCAGAAATGCGCCTTCACCGCGCAATGCCTCGGTGATGAGAAACGATTTAGCATGGGGGTGGTAAAGACAGGTGGGATGGAATTGGTTGAACTCCATATTTGCCACCCTGCAGCCAGCTCGCCACGCCATTGCGATTCCGTCTCCGGTCGCACCATCGGGATTGGTCGTGAAGAGATAAGCCTTGCTTGCGCCTCCTGTAGCGAGAATCACGAACTTGGCTCTGAATACATCCACCGCACCTGTTTCCGTGGCGAGAATATAAGCACCCGCACAACGTGTCTCAGCGTCTTTGTTATCTGTCCGCGTAATCAGATCAATCGCAACGCGGTTTTCATACAAAGCGATATTTGGATGCTTGCCAGCCTGATGGGCAAGCGTTTCAAAAACGGCTCTGCCAGTCGCGTCCGTCGCATGAATGATGCGACGATGACTGTGTCCACCTTCTTGCGTCAGATGTAAAGGGGCCAGGTTGTCTGGTTTGAGCGGGGCTTTGGCTGCACTGTCACTCGCCTCTTCTGGCGCAATGGTTGTAAAAGGAACGCCTTGCTCGACCAGCCAGCGGACACATTCTCCACTGTTTTCCACAATGTGCGTCACCATGTCCAGGTGACATAACCCTGAGCCTGCATCGAGGGTGTCGGCGATATGCGCGTCGATACTGTCATCATCATCTAGGACCGCTGCAATGCCACCTTGGGCATAATAGGTTGCCCCCTGACTTAATTGCGCTTTGCTGATGACAGCGACTCTAGCGAAGTCAGCAGTCTTCAACGCTAGGGTCAGACCAGCCGCACCACTGCCAATGATCAGTATGTCGTAGTCATAAAAAGATGTGCTATTGTTTGAGCTCATAGTCGCAGTGGTTCTGTTATCGATCGATTGCAGGCTACCCAGCTGGCGGGTCGCGGCTGGAAAGGGGCTATTTTACAATCAGGCAGGCTTTCAGTGCTATGGCGACCTCATTGAGTCTGCACAGAAACATGTCTCTTTATGTGTTTGGCGAGAACTTTTGAATATCCCTGTGGTCTATCCCGTGACGATGAATGAAACCGTTCCAACTTCAGATGGTGGCCGAGCATCGGCGTGGAGCAGGAACGGATGACAAAAGATACAGATCAACAACTTGTCGATAGGGTATTGAATGGCGACAAGTCAGCGTTCAATTTTCTGGTGTTGCGTTATCAACACAAAGTGGCGGCGTTGGTATCCCGATTTGTGAAGGATCCCCATGAGGCGGAGGATGTTTCACAGGAAGCATTCATAAAAGCATACAGGGCCTTGAAGTTGTTCCGTGGCGATAGTGCGTTCTATACATGGTTGTATCGAATTGCGGTCAACACCGCCAAGAATTATCTGGTCTCGAAAGGACGGCGTCCTCCGTCGGTAGACGTGGATATGGAAGACGCGCAACTGGTTGAAGAAAGCACATTGCTAAGAGAGTACGATACTCCTGACGCGAATCTGGAAAAAGACAACCTGCAGAAGGTAATCTATAAGGCCATAGAAGATCTTCCCGAGGATTTGCGTACTGCATTTACGTTGAGGGAATTTTCGGGACTGAGTTACGAAGACATAACGGAGATCATGGATTGTCCCGTTGGCACCGTAAGATCTCGAATTTTCAGGGCTAGGGAAGCCATTGATAAAAAAATACGGGAAGTGATGTAAATTTCAGGAACGAACCGGAATAACTAGGGTCGAAGTGATGAGATAGCAAAATATTGAAGCAAAAAAGTTTGAAACGAAAGTTCAGGTTAGAAAAGCAGTCATTTTATACAGACGCACCCTTAATCCCAACTGTCGATGACAGTTGTAGTAATCAGAGGTTTGCATGAGCCTAGATAACACTCGCAATCGCAGCTATGAAGAGACTCTCTCAGCGTTGATGGATAACGAGGCAGAGGAGCTGGAGCTGCGCAGGTTATTGAAAGATATGCCGAATGATAAGGCCTTGGCTGAAACTTGGAAGCGCTTTCATGTAGCACGCTCCGTCCTTCACAACGAAGACATGGTAGTGTTGTCCGATGCTGCCAGCAGTAGGATACTCGCCGCAATTGCGGACGAACCTGAGTATTCGTCTGTCGGAAAGGACGAGAATAAGTCCAGTGGACAAAATGTCTCTCCAGTCTGGATGCTGAGCGCCGGTAAGCTGGCTGTTGCCGCCTCCGTTGCTCTTGCAGTCTTTCTGGGGTTTCAATCGACACTGGTCGAGCCGGATACAGACTTTGCGGTGGCGAAACAAACCACTAGCAGTCACGCCACTAGCAGTCACGAAAGCATGGAAACTATTGTGGCGTCGGCCACGGACCGGGAAGTCGTCGAGTTTGATGCTAATGCTCAGCACCGCCTGAATGATTATATTCAAAGCGTTTCCATTCAATATGGCGATGATACAGCGGTACCACAATTCAACATCCTGCAGGATTCCCAGTTAATACGCCAGGTAAACCAAATCGAAAATTAACTTCTTACCGCCGCCGACTTTCAATATCGCCGGCGATCACTTTTCCCCGTCACTATCGTCTGTCTGAACACCTCCTGTCCAATGTAATTTGTTGATACAAAGCTTGCTCGTGACAGCGCAGCGCT
>JBBSPQ010000027.1:0-10157 GCA_038258585.1 Pseudomonadales bacterium | reverse complement strand
TTTCCTGTCGCCAATGGCAGCGTCATGTTGCTGGACGACTATGGTCATCATCCGAGCGAAGTCGCGGCGACGATTGCGGCGCTGCGTGATGGTTGGCCGAAAGCCCGATTGATAATGATCTATCAACCGCACCGCTACACTCGAACCAAGGATCTTTACGAAGACTTCGTCAGAGTCCTGTCTGATGTCGATGTGTTGTTGATGCTGGACGTGTACTCCGCCGGTGAAGATCCCATTCCGGGTGCGGATTCGAGAAGTTTGTGTCGCAGTATTCGCGCGCGCGGGAAGATCGATCCTGTGTTCGTACAGGACGAAACAGATATTCGCGAAGTGTTGACCGGAGTCCTCGTTGATGGAGACATAGTGATTACACAGGGGGCGGGTAGTGTCGGTTTGCTGGCGAGACAGTTGAGCGAACAAGGTCTGACTGTTTGAACAACGAAATTGAACTGAATTTTAACAAAGTGTACAGAACATGAACGATAGATTAAGAACAGTGAGAAGTCTTGGAAAAGTTGCGGTAGTCATGGGTGGCAACGCGGCCGAGAGAGAAGTTTCGCTTAAGAGTGGAGCGGCTGTGCTGCAGGCGTTGGAAAGTGTGGGCGTTGATGTGATTGGAATTGACGCAGCGACAGACTTGGTTGGGCAGCTTCAGCGAAACAATGTCGAGCGTGTGTTCAACGTATTGCATGGCCGCGGTGGAGAAGATGGTCAGCTGCAGGGTTTGCTCGAGTTCATGGAGATTCCGTATACGGGAAGCGGTGTGCTGGCATCAGCCCTGTCGATGGACAAAGTGCGAACAAAATTGCTTTGGCAACGTATCGGACTCTCTACGCCAGACTTTGAAATGTTGGGTGCAGGCAGCAACTGGCAGGAAATTATCAGTCGCATGGGTAGCGTTGTGGTGAAGCCGGTGCGAGAAGGTTCTAGCATAGGCATGTCTATAGTGAGCAACGCGCGCGAACTGCAGCAGGCCTATGAAAAGGCGAGCGCATTTGACTCGGACGTCATGGCAGAGCAGTACATCACAGGGTCGGAATTCTCAGTCACAATTCTTGGGCGAGATGTACTGCCCCCCATTGAGTTACGCACTACCCATAAATTCTACGACTATGACGCCAAATATGTTGCCAATGACACGCAATACATTTGTCCCGCTCCTTTGAGTAAGGCGGCGGAAAAAGAGCTAAGTGAGTTGTGCTGGAGTGCATTCGATGCCGTTGGCTGTCAGGGCTGGGGTCGCGTCGATGTCATGAGAGACAAGGAAATGAAGTTCTGGCTTTTAGAAGTGAATACTGTGCCTGGTATGACTGACCATAGCCTGGTACCGATGGCAGGCAACGCGAGCGGATTGGGCTTTACCGATTTATTGCTGGAAATATTGTCCGCAAAACTGGGCGACTGAAAATTATGAAAGTGACGGCTAACAGTAATTCTTTTTCTGCACACGGTGGCATGCGTGACGTTTCTCGTGGTGCTGTGCCGTTGCAGAAAAGTAAACCACAAGTGCCCGAAAATGAAAAATCGAGTCGAGTTGGAATTCTGTTGCTGGTGCTTGTTATCTGTTCAGTTTTCTTTCTGAGCCAGTACTCAGCTGAAATTTCACGATACGTGGATAAACCAGTACGTACAGTGTTGATGGAAAAGACTTTGCAGAAAGTCGATGAGAGATATGTAAGGGGTGTGTTGGCTAGGCATTTGGAGGATGGATTTTTCTCACTTGATGTGCGAGCAATTAAAGCGGAGCTGGAGCTCGATCCTTGGATTGAGAACGCGACAATCACTCGCGTTTGGCCTGACACACTCTCCGTGGCAATTACCGAGGAAATTGCAATTGCGCGTTGGGGGGAGAACAGTCTGTTGGATCAGCGTGGGGACATATTTACACCAGCTTCCACTGCAGAAGAAACGGCGATTCCACATTTGAGCGGTCCCGAAAAAATGCAGCGCAAAGTGATGGATCAGTATCAGACGTTCAATCAAATGTTGTTTTCTTCAGGACTGCGAGTGAAGGATATTGCTCTTAGTGAGCGCGGAAGCTGGACTGTCCGAATGGATAACGATGTATTAGTGACAATAGGACGGAATGACGTCACAGAACGGATGCAGCGTTTCGTCCAACTTTTCGATCGCTATCTGTATGCGCAGATTGATCAGATAGAGATGTTGGATCTGCGGTACAACAATGGAATTTCAGTGAAGAAGAAGGAAGTTATGGCAGGCGCGGTAGCATCGAAATGAAAAACAGCCAAATGAAAAGCAGAGAAAATGACAGGACCACGCATTTTGAAGATTCAACATACTCAGGGGTATTTCACATTACAGGAGCACGCGGGCTATGAGTGAATCAACACGCGGGAACCTGATAGTTGGTCTGGATATCGGAACCTCGAAAGTGGTAGCGATCGTTGGAGATATCAAGGCCGATGGCAGTTTGGACATTGTCGGCATCGGCAGTCATCGCTCTAGGGGACTAAAGAAAGGCACTGTTGTCAATATTGAATCGACAGTGGAGTCCATACAGCGAGCGATTGAAGAAGCCGAGTTGATGGCGGGTTGTCAGATCCACTCAGTCTATGCGGGGATTGCCGGCAGCCACATTCGCAGCATGAATTCTCACGGCATCGTTGCGATTCGTGACGGTGAGGTTACTCGGGCTGATATAGAACGTGTGATTGACGCGGCGCAAGCAGTAGCAATTCCCGCTGACCAGAAAGTGCTACACATCCTGCCGCAGGAATACATCATTGATTCACAGGAAGGGGTCAAGGAGCCACTGGGAATGTCCGGTGTGCGTCTGGAAGCGAAAGTACATTTGGTCACCTGCGCGATCAACGCCGTACAAAACATCGAAAAATGTATCAAGCGCTGTGGCTTGATGACAGAAGAAATAATTCTTGAGCAATTGGCGTCAAGCTACTCGGTGTTGACGGACGATGAAAAGGAACTCGGCGTTTGTCTGGTTGATATCGGTGGTGGTACTTCGGATATAGCTGTGTTCACAGAAGGTGCCATACGTCACACGGGGGTTATTCCAATCGCCGGAGATCAGGTCACGAACGACATCGCCATGGCTCTGCGTACGCCTACCGAGAATGCCGAGGAGATAAAAATCAAGTATGCCTGTGCTTTGACTCAGCTGGCGGGCTCTGGCGAAACAATCAAAGTGCCGAGTGTGGGAGACAGGGCGCCAAGAGACCTTTCGAGACAGGCGCTGGCTGAAGTTGTCGAACCGAGGTACGACGAGTTGTTCACTCTGATTCGCGCAGAATTGCAGCGCAGTGGCTACGAAAATCTGCTTGCGGCTGGCATTGTTCTGACCGGCGGGACAAGCAAGATGGAGGGTGTGGTAGAGCTTGCCGAAGAAATTTTCCACGCGCCAGTGAGAATTGGTTTGCCGCAGAATGTGAACGGTCTTTCCGACATTGTTAGAAATCCCATCTATTCCACGGGTGTCGGTTTGCTTTTGTACGGAGTGAAACAACAGCAGGATAGAGATTTTCAAGTGCCAGTGAAAGATCTAAAAGCGAGTTTTTTTGAGAAAATCATGGCTTGGATAAAACGCACTCTCTAAATTTTTTTAGTTTCAAGATTGTCAGTAATAAACCGCAGGAAGTGTTTTCAAAATTTAATAATCAGGAGGCCGTATGTTTGAATTAGTCGATAGTATTCCACAAAACGCAGTAATCAAGGTGATTGGTGTTGGCGGCGGCGGCGGTAATGCGGTACGTCACATGATCGCTAATCATATCGAAGGCGTAGAGTTCGTTTGCGCCAACACAGACGCTCAGGCGTTGAATAATCTGCGGGCCAAGACGCTTCTGCAAATGGGAAGTTGTGTGACTAAAGGACTGGGTGCCGGTGCCAACCCGGAGATAGGACGTCAAGCTGCGCTGGAAGATCGCGATGAAATCGCGGAGATTCTTGCTGGTGCTGACATGGTCTTCATTACCGCAGGTATGGGTGGTGGTACCGGTACTGGTGCGGCTCCAATTTTTGCGGAAGTAGCCAAGGAGCTCGGCATTCTTACTGTTGCGGTGGTTACTAAGCCGTTCCCATTTGAAGGGAAAAAGCGTTCAAAAATTGCAGACGAAGGCATTCGAGAGTTGTCTGAGCACGTTGACTCTCTGATCACCATTCCAAATGAAAAGCTGCTTGAAGTGCTGGGCAAAAACGCATCGCTTCTGGATGCATTCAAAGCAGCGAATGACGTGTTGCTTGGTGCAGTGAAAGGGATTGCAGATCTGATCATGCGTCCAGGCATGATTAACGTTGACTTCGCAGACGTGCGCACAGTGATGTCCGAGATGGGCATGGCAATGATGGGCACAGGTTACGCCAAAGGTGAAGGTCGAGCGCGCGAAGCGGCTGAAGCGGCTATTCGCAGCCCGCTGCTGGAAGACGTCAACCTGCACGGAGCACGCGGTATTCTGGTCAACATCACCGCTGGCGAAAATCTGTCATTAGGAGAGTTCACTGAAGTGGGTGACACCATTGAAGAATTTGCTTCCGATGACGCGACGGTTGTGGTCGGCACTGTAATTGATCCTGAGATGGGTGATGAAATTCGTGTCACGGTTGTAGCGACCGGTCTTGGCGAGCGGGCCGTAATAGCACCTGCAAAGCCAGTCGAGCATGTACCGAAGGCTGTCGTAACGGATTACCGACAATTGGATCGACCTGCGGCACTGCGAAATCGCAATGCGTCGGCACATACCATGCCTCAGACCGGTTTGGCCAGAGCCGTTGGCGCTGACACCGATATGGATTATCTGGATATTCCAGCCTTCCTGCGTAGACAAGCAGACTGAAGTTGAGGATTGTAATCCGAGGTTGAGAAGGACTTGGATTACATAGTCTGAAGCGCTTTTGATAGCAGCGATATCTCGGCAAAATCGGAGTTTTTTTGGCCTCCGCTTGGTCTTGATTTCGACGGGATTGCGCTGCCGCAGGTTGGATCGAGTTGTTGGGTTATTGATTGAACTTTGCTATTATCCGGCCTGCGCTGGAGTTGTGGGCACGCAGGCGTCACTTTAAATCGGGAAAAGACGAATCTATGCTTAATCAAAGAACCTTGAAGAACGTCATCAGAGCCACCGGTGTGGGTCTGCACAATGGGGAGAAAGTCTACCTGACACTGCGTCCTGCGCCTGTAAATACCGGGATTGTTTTCACCCGTACCGATCTTGATCCCATGGTGCAAATTCCTGCAAAAGCTTCTTACGTGGGAGACACCACGCTCTCCACTACCCTGATCAATGGTGATGTCAGAATCTCCACCATTGAGCATCTGATGTCGGCGATGTCCGGTCTTGGTATCGACAACGCCTATATCGACGTTAGCGCGCCAGAGGTGCCAATCATGGACGGCAGCGCTGGTCCATTTGTGTTCCTGATTCAGTCTGCGGGCATCGAAGAGCAACAAGCACTGAAGCAATTTATTCGTATCACCAAGCCGCTTCGTGTTGAAGACGGCGACAAGTCAGTGAGCTTGGAGCCCTTCGACGGTTTCAAGGTGAGCTATACGCTGCTGTACGACCACCCCGTATATCGTAAGTACACCAAGACAGCGAGTGTCGATTTCTCCAGCACGTCCTTCGTGAAAGAGGTTAGTCGAGCCCGTACCTTTGGGTTCATGCATGAGTTCGAGGAGCTGCGAAATCGTAATCTCGCGCTGGGCGCCAGTATGGACAATGCAATCGCGGTAGGTGATTACAAGGTGCTCAACGAGGACGGATTGCGATACGAAGACGAGTTTGTGAAGCACAAAATCCTGGATGCAATCGGTGATCTGTACATGATAGGCTACAGCCTTATCGGCGAGTTCAAAGGATATAAATCTGGACACGCCTTGAATAATGCATTATTAAGGTCACTTGAAGTAAATAAAGACGCCTGGGAAATTGTCAGTTTCGATACCGATAGTAATATCCCTATATCCTATATGAAGCCAGTATTAGCAGCGTGATAGTCAGATATCGATAGACGATATCGCAGTCATAAAAAATATAACTCGTTGATTTTGAGTTAAAAATTGACTCTCGCAGCATGTGCATGACTCAGGTGTTCTGATAAAACGCATTTTGAGAACATCTTGAGCCATGAAAGTTATTCTTGTTGACCAGCGTCATGGTCATACCCGCACGATCGTCCTCAAAGGGTGGCTGAAAGGCCTCCTCTCTATTTGTATTCTCGGTGCCCCCGTAGCCTTCGGCTATCTGGGCTATCAAGTAGCAGTCTCCCAGAATCCCAGTGAATATACCTTGGAAAGTGCTCAGGACTGGAATGAAGTCATTGACTCCCAGGGAGATGCGCTTGCAGACCTGAAACAGAAGTCAGAAGAGCAGCTTGGAGCGTTGACCCTAAGACTGGCGATGATGCAGGCGCGTCTGTTGCGGCTGGAAGCATTAGGGGAACGTATCACCGATGTCGCAGAATTGGACGCAGAGGAGTTTAATTTCAGTCAGCTTCCGCCTGTGGGTGGACCGTTGCTGGAAGATTCGGTGCCCTACACCGCCCCTGCTTTCATGCAGGCTATCGGCGAGCTGGAGCAACAGATTGCTGATCGTGCCCAACAACTTGAAATCCTCGAAGGGCTCATGGCTGAGCGTCAGTTCCAGTCAGATGTCTTTGTTACCGGGCGTCCGGTCGTAAAAGGCTGGCTCTCTTCCCCATTCGGGCGCCGCATTGATCCCTTTAATGGTCACCTGGCTTGGCACTCAGGCGTAGACTTTGCATCAGAGGCCGGAGGGGATATCGTGTCTGTCGCATCCGGCGTAGTGACCGCGTCTGGAGACAGAAGCGGCTACGGCCTCTCGATTGATATCAATCACGGTAATGGCTATATCACACGTTACGGTCATGCGGAAAAACTGCTGGTCGAAGTCGGTGACATAATCAAGAAAGGACAGGCAATTGCTTTGGTGGGAAGCACTGGACGCTCAACTGGCCCGCATGTTCATTTTGAAGTCTATAAGAACGGTCGCGTGGTGGACCCTGCCTCGTATATACATCGAACCGCTCGCTAATATCCCCTCGCGCTGATGCATCGCAACGACCGCGGCCTGAACCGGACGCGGTACTTCTTCGTTGCGAGGACTCATTTGATCCGAATCTGGATCGCTATCAACATTCTGAAACATTAACGAGTTAACCACTATCATGAATTTCAAATTCTTAAGCGCCATATTTGGTAGCAGCAACTCAAGACAGCTCAAAAAATTGCAGCGCACCGTAAACAAGATTAATGCTCTGGAAGCTGACATTGCGGCGCTGACCGATGACCAGCTCAAAGGAAAAACCATTGAGTTCAAGCAACGTTTCGACGGAGGAGAACCTATTGATCAGATGCTACCCGAGGCATTTGCCGTCGTGCGTGAGGCCAGCAAACGGGTCATGGGCATGCGTCACTTCGACGTGCAGATGATCGGCGGTATGGTGCTCAACGACGGCAATATCGCGGAGATGAAAACTGGTGAAGGTAAGACACTGGTCGCCACGCTGCCTGCCTACCTTAATGGTCTGACCGGGCTGGGCGTTCACATTGTAACGGTGAACGATTACCTCGCTGAACGTGACGCCAACTGGATGCGTCCCTTGTATGAGTTTCTGGGCCTCTCTGTTGGTGTGATTATTTCCGGTCAAAGCCAGGAAGAAAAACGCGCTGCTTATGAGTGTTCCATTAGCTATGGAACGAACAATGAGTTTGGGTTTGATTATCTGCGCGACAACATGGCTTTCCGTATGGAAGACAAGTTGCAGAAAAATCTGAATTTTGCGGTTGTCGATGAGGTCGATTCTATTCTGATCGATGAGGCGCGAACGCCGCTGATCATTTCAGGGGCGGCGGAGGACAGCTCTAAACTCTATATGGCTATCAACTCGTTGATTCCCCGACTTGAAAAGGGCGCTCCAAAGCCAGAGAAAGCGGGTTTCAGTCTGGATCGAGATACTGAGCACATTGAATCGGGTCATTTTATTATTGACGAGAAAGCCAGGCAGGTGGAGTTAACAGAAGCCGGACATGAATTTCTGGAAGAGTTATTGA
Source organism: Pseudomonadales bacterium (assembly GCA_038258585.1). Taxonomy (GTDB): domain Bacteria; phylum Pseudomonadota; class Gammaproteobacteria; order Pseudomonadales; family Pseudohongiellaceae; genus UBA5078. The sequence goes on along the minus strand of JBBSPQ010000027.1, from coordinate 2,110 downwards.
CCCGGAATAAGCTGCTTGGGGAAGGCGAGAGCTTGTATGCGGCGAAAAATCTTGGGCTCCTGCATCACATTCAGTCTGCGCTCAAAGCTCATAATCTTTTTCATAAAGACATTGAATACATTGTTCAGAACAAGAAGGTCGTGCTAATCGACGAACATACTGGTCGCACGATGGAAGGGCGTCGTCTTTCTGAAGGTTTGCATCAGGCGATTGAGGCGAAGGAAGGACTGGCAATTCAGAGCGAAAGTCAGACGCTGGCGTCGACGACTTTCCAGAACTACTTCCGTCTCTATAAGAAATTGTCTGGCATGACAGGCACTGCGGACACTGAAGCGTTTGAATTTAAACAGATCTACAATCTTGACGTTGTGGTTATTCCGTCCAACAAACCGATGGCGCGTCTGGATAAGAACGATCTCATTTATCTTTCGATGGAGGAGAAGTTCGAGGCCATCGTTCGCGACATCAAGGAAATCTCGGCAAAAGGCGCACCGGTCTTGGTGGGTACTGCCTCTATCGATACCTCTGAGCTTTTGTCAAATTTTTTGCGCAAAGAAAAAATCGAACACGAAGTACTTAACGCGAAATTCCATGAGAAGGAAGCGTACATTATTGCTCAGGCCGGGCGTCCCGGCGTCGTGACGATTGCCACCAACATGGCAGGTAGGGGAACGGATATTGTGTTGGGTGGAAATTCCGAGCACGAAATCAAAGGGCTGGAAAACCCGACACAAGAGCAGATCGACGAAATTAAAGCCCGTTGGCGCGAAACGCATCAGCAAGTGCTCGATGCGGGAGGGTTGCACATCATTGGCACGGAGCGGCATGAGTCGCGTCGTATTGACAACCAGTTGCGGGGACGTTCAGGCCGACAGGGTGATCCGGGTTTCTCCCGCTTTTATCTGTCGCTGGAAGACAACCTGATGCGCATTTTTGCTTCTGAACGCGTCAAGAATTTCATGCAGGCTTTAGGAATGGAGAAAGGCGAGGCCATTGAACATGGCATGGTATCCAAGTCCATCGAGAAAGCGCAGCGTAAAGTTGAGGGGCGTAACTTCGACATCCGCAAGCAACTACTCGAATACGACAACGTTGCCAACGATCAGCGTACGATTGTCTACCGTCAGCGTAATGAACTCATGGCGAGTGACGATATTTCAGCGCTCATCGGCAACATGCGTGAGGAAGTAGCGAATCAGTTGACTAGCAATCACATTCCTCAGCAGAGTGTGCCAGAGCAATGGGATATCGAAGGTCTGGAACAGGCATTGGAAGCACAGTTTGGCAAGAAACTGCCTGTGCAAACATGGTTGGATGAAGATGAGAAACTTTTCGAGGAGTCTCTGCGAGAGAAAATCGTTGGGGTACTGAATGAGGAGTACGAACGGAAATCTTCTCGGGTCGGAGAGAAAATGCGACTGCTGGAGAAGCAGATTGTGTTGCAGATTCTCGACAACCTGTGGAAAGAGCATCTTGCTGCCATGGATCAGTTGCGACAGGGCATTTTCCTGCGCGGGTATGCAGGCAAGAACCCCAAGCAGGAGTATAAGCGTGAAGCATTTACGCTGTTTCAGGATTTGCTTGGAAATCTTCAGCATGAAGTCGTGCGCTTCCTGAGTCATGTTCAGATACGCACAACAGAAGAAATTGATGCGATTGAACGACAACGGGAAGAAGAACGAGCCAGAGAGAAGATGATTCTCCAACATGACCAGGCCGCTTCTATGCAGCAGGAAGCAGCGGCTGCGCAAGCGCAGACGGCAGGACCTGCTGGACAGCAGCCTCCGTCCGGTCCAGAGAAGACTCCATTTGTACGGGATGAAAAGAAAGTGGGTCGTAACGATCCCTGTTTCTGTGGATCGGGTAAAAAATTCAAACAATGTCACGGAAAATTGAGTTAAGTACTATGAGCTTCGAAGAGATCAAGGCAAGCGATTTAATGGTTGTCGATGGTGTGCGGCTTGCTGCGGTGGCCAGCAATATTCGATACAAAAACAGGCTCGACCTGGTGTTGATGGAGATTGCCGAAGGGTCGACAGTGGCCGGTGTATTTACACTCAACGCCTTTTGCGCTGCTCCTGTGCAATTGGCTCGTAAACATCTGTGTGAG
>JBBSPQ010000026.1:0-10318 GCA_038258585.1 Pseudomonadales bacterium | reverse complement strand
CTGCGTGGCGAATATCTGCGCGCCGAGAAGCTATTGCGACAGGCAATCGCTGAGGCGCGCGAGGATGGGCTGATTGGCTGCAATATTATGGGCTCTGGCTTCGATCTTGAAATAATTCTGCATACCAGTGCAGGACGCTACATATGTGGCGAGGAGACGGCGTTGCTCAATGCGCTGGAAGGCAAGCGCGCCAATCCACGGGCCAAGCCACCGTTCCCACAGGTGAGCGGGCTGTGGGGCAAACCGACGATCGTCAACAACGTCGAGACGATCTGTAATCTGCCCGGAATTCTCAGTTACGGCATCGACTGGTACAAAGGGTTGGGGCTCGGTGCCGACGCGGGTACCAAGCTCTGTGGCGTGAGTGGACGCGTGAAGAATCCCGGCTGCTGGGAATTGCCTTTGGGTACGCCTATTCGCGAATTGCTCGATGAAAAAGCTGGCGGGATGTGTGACGGCTACGAGTTGCGAGCTTTTCTGCCGGGCGGCGGCTCCACCGACTTTCTGTTGCCCGAACATCTCGAACTCACCTTGGATTATGACGTGATTGGCAAAGCTGGCAGCAGGCTCGCCACCGGCACAATGATCATACTGGACAACCGAACCTGCCCCGTCGGCATGGTTGGCAATTTGATGAAATTTTTCAGTCATGAGTCTTGCGGCTGGTGTACTCCCTGTCGCGATGGACTGCCTTGGGTGGACGAGATATTTCAACGGCTTGAAAAGGGCGGCGGGCTGGAATCGGATATGGCAGTGCTTACCGATCATCTTGAGTACTTGGGGCCTGGACGCACTTTTTGTGCACTCGCACCCGGTGCGATGGCGCCTCTGGGAAGTGCTTTGCGTCATTTCCGCGAGGACTTCGACGCTCACATCAAAACGGGAGGATGTCCGTGGCAAAAGTAACCGTTGATGGAATTGTCTACGAAGTGGATTCCAACAATAACCTGTTGCAGGAATGCCTGTCCCACGGACTGGATCTGCCCTATTTCTGCTGGCATCCCTGCATGGGCTCGGTGGGTGCGTGCCGACAGTGCGCGGTCAAACAGTACAAGAACGAGGACGACAAGACCGGCATAGTCGTCATGGCCTGCATGACGCCAGCCAGCGATGGTGCCATTATTTCGATCAAAGACAAGCAGGCGGTAAATTTCCGTAGCAATGTCATCGAGAGTTTGATGATCAGCCATCCTCACGATTGCCCTGTCTGCGAAGAAGGGGGCGAGTGCCACTTGCAGGATATGACCCAGATGTCCGGGCACAACTACCGTCGCTACGACTTCAAAAAGGTCACTCACCGCAATCAGAATCTTGGGCCTTTTATTAACCATGAAATGAATCGCTGCATTGCCTGCTACAGATGCGTACGTTTCTATGATGATTACGCCGGCGGCACCGATCTGGCGGCGCTGGGGTCTCATCATCATGTTTACTTTGGTCGTCACGAAGAAGGCACTTTAGAGAACGAGTTCAGCGGCAATCTCGTCGAGGTTTGCCCGACAGGTGTGTTCACGGATAAGACATTCAGTGAACATTACACTCGCAAATGGGATCTGCAGACGGCGCCTTCGATCTGCACAGGTTGCGGTGCCGGTTGCAACATTACTCCCGGCGAGCGTTACGGCACTGTGCGTCGCGTAGTGAATCGTTACCATCACGATCTGAATGGCTATTTTCTCTGCGACCGTGGACGTTTCGGCTATGGCTATACCACTAGCGGCAAACGTATTACCCAACCCACTGTAGTCTCTGCTCATATTGAAGAGAGGGGGCAGCGTAAAGGACTGAGTGTCGCGGACGCTACGCGCCAACTCGATGCGATGATTGCCGGAGACGTAGTGGGAATTAGCTCTCCGCGGGCCTCTCTGGAAAGCAATTTTGCGCTGCGCACACGAGTCGGGGCTGACAACTTCTACGCTGGTTTCTCTGATAGCCAATATGCCTGCATACGCGAAGTCATCGCTCTGTCTCGCGAGCAGGGACTGCACTGTCCGGACATCCGCTCTTTGGAACATTCTGATTGTGTTCTTCTTATTTCCGAAGACATCACCAATACATCACCACGTCATGCGCTTGCGGTAAGACAGGCCACCCGCAACGCTGCAACGCAGATGGCGAAGAACGCCCGCATTCCTCTCTGGCAGGACGCTGCTGTGCGCGAGTTAGCGCAACATGATCGCAGTCCTCTTTTCATCCTAAGTCCACAGGGCACGCGTCTGGATGATGTTGCCACCGCCACTTTTCTCAGCACGACATCGCAACAGATCGAGTTACTAAATGCTGTCGCCAATGCGATAGCTGGAACGAAGTCGAAAGGCGATGACGTCGAATTGGTGAATCTGATTGCATCGAGTTTATTGGCTGCAACAGAGCCAACGATTATGTCGGGCGTCAGTGCGGAGAGCACTGATCTCATTCAGGCCACTGCCAATCTTGCGCGAGCGTTGAGCGCGCAGAGATCGGTCAATGCCTCTGAGGAAAATAGCAGCACCACGGTAAGCCTCTGCTTTGTGATGCCGGAAGTTAATTCCTTGGGGCTGGCGTTGATGCTGGAGGAGGGCGGTCTCAGTCATACTCTCGGCGACGCCATGGAGCGTCTTGCTAAGGGTAATGCTGACGCGGCAATCGTGCTTGAAAACGACTTGCTTCTGCGCACGACGCCACAGGCAGTTGATGCGGCGACAAGAGGAGTTCCTGCCCTGATCGTAATCGATCAGTTACATAATGACTTCAATGGGCTGGCGCAGCTGCTACTGCCATCAGCCAGTTTTGCGGAACAGAATGCTACTTGGGTGAACTACGAAGGACGTGCGCAGTCGAGCTATCAGGTATTTCAACCGGACACTGCGCTGAAACCTTCCTATCAATGGCTGACACCAATCGACCAGGTGATCCCTGTTGCTGCTGGCAGCGAAACAATTTTGCAACAGTGTAGCGACGAATTGTCGGTTTTCGCCGACCTTAAATCGTTGCACATGCTGGACAGTTATCTGTTCGACACAATGAAAGCGCCACGTCAACTTCATCGTTACAGTGGTCGCACTGCGATGAACGCTGATATGAATGTCCACGAAGGCAAGCAGCCGGTTGACCGCCAATCGGCTCTGGCCTTCTCGATGGAAGGTGTACCGTTACAGAAAGATTCCAGTTTGCTATCTGCCGCCTGGGCGCCGGCGTGGAACTCTAATCAAGCCATCAGCAAGTTTCAAGATGAGATTAATGGTGAGCTGAAGCAGGGTTGCAAGGGTGTGCATCTGCTGCAGCGCTCCGACCCTGTTCAGAAATGTAAGTCTGTCGCCACAAAAGACAACAGACAGAAACTCACCCTGTACTTCATCGATCACATCTTTGGTAGTGAGGAGTTGAGCGTTGAAGCTTCAGCGGTTCGCGCTCGCAGTGTCGCGCCCTACCTGTGTGTTGGTGTTGTCGAAGCGAAGGAACTGGGGCTGCAACAGCATGGTCTGGCCCGAGTCTGTGCTGGCGAATACGAAATTCAGTTGCCGGTGCTGATTCGACAACGAATCGCCCCCGCTGCTATTGGTATTTATTGCGGTTCTGAAATAAGTCGTGCGCTATTAGTAGGAGAACTTCAGATCAGCCCAGTACGGGGTGACGACAATGTGTTGGTCAGCAGCCGACAGATGTTTGACGATCTAGTGATCAGTGACTCCGTGAGAAATGAGTCGTTCAGAAGTGATTCACGACAGGGGAGGACCTAAGCCATGCGTTGGGAAGTGGGATCACCTCTGAGTATTGGCGCCATTCTGTTTACCGTGATTATTGTGGCGGCGATGTTGATTTGGGTGGAGCGCCGTCTGTTGGCACTATGGCAGGAATGACTCGGCCCGAACCGGGTTGGTCCGTTCGGATTACTGCAGGTCGTTGCCGACATGATCAAGATATTCACCAAGGAAGATTGGGTGCCACCTTTCGCTGACAAATTCAGTTTCGTGCTGGCCCCGCCCATTATCATGATAGTGATTCTGATGAGTTTCTCGGTCATTCCCTTTGCGCCCGGTGTCGGCGTTATCGATTCAGATATTGGAGTGCTGTTTGTATTGGCGATGGCATCTCTTGGCGCCTACAGTGTGATGTTGGGAGGTCTATCGTCCAATAACAAATATGCGCTGCTAGGGAGCCTGCGTGCGGCCGCCCAGATGGTGAGCTATGAAGTGTTCATGGGTATCTCTTTACTGGGTGTCGTGGCGCTCACCGGTTCCTTCAACTTGCGTGAGATTGTTCTAGCGCAGGCGGATGGCTGGTACATCATTCCGCAGTTCATTGGCTTCCTGATCTTTATGATCGCGGGCATAGCGGAGAGTCATAGGCTTCCGTTCGACATACCCGAAGCGGAGCAAGAGATTGTCGCCGGTTATCACACGGAATATTCGGGGATGAAATTCGGCATGTTCTTCGTCGGAGAATACCTTGGTGTGTTGTTGATCTCGTCACTGTTGGTGGTGCTGTTCTTTGGTGGCTGGCTTGGACCAGCATTCCTGCCTCCCATTGTCTGGTTCGCGCTCAAGACCTCGTTCTTCATTGCGTTTTTCATACTTCTGCGAGCGGCTATTCCGCGGCCGCGCTATGACCAACTCATGACTTACGGGTGGCTGTTTCTGTTGCCGCTCTCGTTAATTAATCTCATGGTCACCGGAGCAATAGTGCTCTGGCAGGAGGGGATGTGATGTATCGTCTGCTCAAGGACACACTGTTCAGTCAGGTCGTCACTCTGTGGCGGGTTTTCAAACATGCTTTTGACAAGACCGATACTGTCGAGTATCCGGACGTGCAGCCACAGATGTCTTCCCGTTGGCGTGGTCGCATCATTCTCAGTCGTGATCCAGACGGTGAGGAGCGATGCGTCGCGTGTAATCTTTGTGCTGTAGCGTGCCCGGTTGACTGCATTGCGTTGCAGAAAGCAGAAGACGAAGAAGGCCGCTGGTACCCAGAATTTTTCCGCATCAACTTCTCGCGCTGCATCATGTGCGGCTTCTGCGAGGAGGCTTGTCCCACCAATGCGATACAACTGACACCTGATTTTGAGATGGCGGAATACGTCAGGCAGGACATGGTGTGGGAGAAAGAAGACCTGCTCATTAATGGCACAGGCAAGTATCACGATTACAACTTTTACCGCATCGCTGGCAAGAAAATAGGCGGTAAAGATAAAGGCGAGGCTCGCAACGAAGCTGCCCCTGTGGATGTCAGGAGCCTGTTGCCATGACCATACTTTTCTATCTCGCCGGCGCCATCGCGCTGATTTCAACATTGTCGGTGGTCACCAGCAAGAACGTTGTGCATGCGCTGGTTTACCTCATCGTTTCCCTGCTCGCCGTTGCCGTCATTTTCTTTGTGCTCGGCGCTCCTTTCGCGGCCATGCTGGAAGCGATCGTCTACGCTGGCGCCATCATGGTGCTGTTCCTGTTTGTGATGATGATGTTGAACCTTGGGCAAGCGACTGAAGATGAGGAGGGCGCTTGGTTGAGTCCTCGGGTATGGGTTGGGCCATCGCTGCTGGTTTTGGTCCTATTTGGACAGCTGGCTAGTGTGCTGATCAGGCAGGAATACTCCATCGTGCCCGTTGATGTCGGTGTGCGAGATTTGAGTTTAGAACTGTTTGGTCCTTATCTTCTTGCGGTTGAACTGGCGTCGATGCTGCTGTTGGCAGGTCTGGTAGCGGCATACCATCTGGCGAAGAAATAGAGCGGGGAAATATCACTATGCAAGCAATCCCGTATGAACACGGCCTGATACTCGCGGCGATGCTGTTTGTGTGCGGGCTTGCCGGTGTGTTGACGCGGCGCAATATTGTGTTCGTGCTGATGTCGCTGGAGATCATGCTCAATGCCTGCGGCCTCGCATTTGTCGTGGCCTCTGCGCGTTGGGGGCATGCCGATGGACAGATCATGTTCTTGATGATTCTGACGTTAGCCGCGGCAGAAGTGGCGGTAGGGCTTGGGCTGATAATTCAAATGTACCGACGGTTTCACACCGTGGATATCAGTGTACTCAATGAGATGAAGGGCTGACCATGATCGACTGGATTGGACTGTTACCGGCATTTCCCCTCGCGGGTTTTCTCGCGCTCGTATTGACGGGCGGACGCCTGCCGAAGAAGGTGGCGGGCATCATCGGTGTCGGCAGTATTGGCTTGTCATTCCTGCTGGCGGTTGTAATCAGTCTTGAGTTTCTTGGCAGCGGCGCGGAGTCGGTAAGCCGCACTTTGTGGGTGTGGATGAGCGTCGGTACGTTTAATCCCGGTTTCTCTTTCTATCTTGATGGACTTACCGTGGTGATGATTCTGATCATCAGCGGTGTTGGTTTTCTCATTCATTTGTATTCGACAGGGTTCATGGCGGATGACCCCGGCTTTGCGCGTTTCTTCTCCTACATGAATCTGTTTGTTGCCTCCATGCTGGTGCTGGTGCTTGCCGACAATCTGGTTCTGCTCTATCTGGGTTGGGAAGGGGTGGGGTTGTGCAGTTATCTGCTCATAGGCTTCTGGTATGAAAATCCAGCTAACGGCTATGCGGCACGGAAAGCGTTTGTCGTGACCCGTGTTGGTGATACCTCGATGGCGATAGGACTGTTTCTGCTGTTCAGCCAACTTGGAACACTCAATATTCAGGACATACTTTCGCTGGCATCGCAGCAATGGGTGATCGGATCAGGCCTCGCGATTGCCGCTGCCGCTCTTCTGCTCGGCGGTGCCGTCGGCAAATCTGCCCAGTTGCCGTTACAGACCTGGTTGCCTGATGCGATGGCCGGACCGACACCTATCAGTGCACTCATCCATGCTGCCACGATGGTGACGGCTGGGGTCTATCTTATCGCGCGCACGCACATCCTGTTCGAGCTGGCGCCTTCAGTGCAACTGTTGGTGGCCTGGATAGGTCTGGCAACGCTGTTGATGGCCGGCTTCACCGCGCTCACGCAAAGGGACATCAAACGTATTCTTGCCTACTCTACGATCAGCCAGATCGGCTATATGTTTCTGGCGCTTGGGGTAGGTGCTTGGTCGGCTGCGGTATTCCATCTGATGACTCACGCCTTCTTCAAGGCATTACTGTTCCTAGCTGCCGGCACCGTTATCCTGAGTCTGCATCACGAGCATGACATCTTCCGTATGGGCGGTATGCGTCGCAAACTCCCGTTAGCATTCTGGTCGTTCATGATTGGCAGTGCGGCGTTGACGGCATTGCCGTTTACCTCTGGGTTTTATAGCAAGGACGAAATTCTTCTGGCTGCGTTGGCGCAACCGGAATATGGGATGGTGCTGTGGACTGGAGGCGTCATTGGCGCATTTCTCACGGCGCTGTACAGCTTCCGCCTGGTTTTTGTGGTGTTTATGGGGAAAGGGCATCACGGCGCCGAATCTGACATTCATGAGCATTCTGACATTCATAGGGAGTCTGACAGTCATGGAGTCACTGACGCACATGCCCATGATCCTGTCCGCGAAATCACCGGCTTTGCAATGGCAACGCCACTTATAATATTGGCTGTTCTGTCGCTGGTCGGAGGTCTCATTCATGTGCCGGTAGATTCTGTCTTTGCGGAGCTGGCAGGGGTGGAGGAGGTGCATGCGAGCAATTTCATTCACGGTGTGATGATCGCAGTACCAATCTTCGGTGTGGCATTGAGTTATGTCTTCTACGGTAATCCTCGTTACGAGAAAGCAAGTCAGCACATGCGCAATAACCTGAGAACTTCCGCATTAGGTGGTGTCCTGCACCGTTTCTGGTTCAGGGGCTGGGGAATGGACGCGCTCTACGATGCGTTGCTGGTGCGCCCCTTTGTTACCCTGGCAACAATAAACAAAAAAGACATTGTCGATCAGTTTTACGGGTTGTTTGTCATGATCACGCGTATTGGTAATAGTGCTCTTGTCATGTTGCAAACCGGAAATCTGCGCTGGTACGGAATCAGTCTGGTAGGTGGGCTCGCCATCGTAATCGCCATAGGAGTATGGATATGACGGTGATGTGGTTGATAGCATTGCTGTTCGTTGGCGGTCTGCTGGCTTGGGCTACCGAATTTATGGATGCCAAAATGCCAAGAGTCGTGGCGTTGCTGACGACGGTGATCAGTCTGGCTATGGTGATCTGGATTTGTGCCGGAAGTGTGCCTGACCCTACGTCCCCCGGTGGTCAATGGTTGCTGCTTGAGAAGTGGTCGTGGATACCGCGCTTTGGCATCTTCTTTCAGGTAGGAGTGGATGGCCTGTCACTACTCATGCTGGCACTGACGACATTTTTAGGGTTGGTTGCGGTTGGGGCAGCGTGGCACGAGATAACTGAAAGGCCTGGTTTCTTCTATTTCAATCTGCTGTGGACGCTTGCCGGTGTCATAGGTGTCTTCACCGCTCTTGATCTGTTCCTGTTTTTCTTCTTCTGGGAAGTGATGCTGATCCCCATGTATCTCATTATCGCGATCTGGGGACATGAGAATCGGGCTTATGCCTCGATGAAGTTTTTCGTGTTTACTCAGGTTTCAGGATTAGTGCTGCTTATCGCGATTCTTTGTCTGGCTTATTTTCATTACGTCCAGTTTGGTCGCTTCAGTTTTGATTATTTCGAGCTGCAGAATGTTGTTCTCGAAGGCAACTTCCAGATGTTGGTGATGCTTGGATTCTTCATTGGTTTCGCCACCAAGCTGCCTGCATTTCCTTTGCACGCATGGTTGCCTGATGCACACAGTCAAGCGCCAACAGCCGGCAGCGTGTTGTTGGCTGGTGTCCTCCTCAAGACTGGAGCCTATGGTCTCATTCGTTTCACGGTACCGTTGTTTCCAGAGGCGGCCGCATCCTTCGCACCGGTCGCGATGACCTTGGCCGTCATCAGTATTCTCTACTGCGCGAAGGTGGCGTTTGCACAGACGGACATCAAGCGTCTGATTGCCTACACCAGTGTCAGCCATATGGGATTTGTGTTGCTCGGCGTTTATGCGTGGAACGTGTACGGATTGCAGGGAGCTGTGATGACTATGCTTGCTCACGGACTTAGTTCCGCCGCCTTGTTCATGCTTGCCGGAGGCCTGCAACATCGTCTGCACACGCGTGACATGACACTCATGGGAGGGTTGTGGGCGAAGGTGCCATTCATGTCGGCGATGGCATTGTTCTTTTCCATTGCTGCGTTGGGAATGCCTGGGCTGGGAAACTTCATTGGGGAGTTCCTGTCCCTACTCGGAGCGTTCCAGAGTAACCACGCACTAACCGTGTTGGCCGCGCTGGGATTGATTTTCGCGTCGGTGTATTCGCTGTGGGTGATTCAGCGTGCATTTCATGGGCCGTATACCAATTCTGATGAAATTGTGGATTTGCACCGCAATGAATGGCTCTGTTACGCAGGCATGATCATTGGTCTGGTATGGATGGGCATGTATCCCCAAACATTTCTGAATATGTCTGAACCTGTTCTGGCATTTCTGCTGGAGTCGGTTGGTAGTCTTGGCAGTGGGATGTCTGTTACGGAGGTACTGCCATGACCGCCGAACAGTTGTTATTGCTCCTGCCTCTTATCATTGTGTCACTGACGGCGGTGCTGACCATGCTCATGGTGGCGATTAAACGCAGTCATGCGGTCAGCTGTACGTTAACTGCCATAGGCATGTTGTTGGCCTTTCTGAGCCTTGTCGTCGTGGTTCCTCTGGAGTCTCAGGACGTGACGCCTTTATTACGCGCAGATGCGTTCAGTGAGTTCTTTACCGGACTGATTCTGTTGGCGGCCTTCGTTATCACGCTGTTTAGTTATCCCTATCTTTGTAATCTTGAGGATCATCAAGACGAGTTCTATCTGTTGATTGCCATTGGAACCCTTGGTGCGCTGGTCATGGCAGGAAGTACTCACTTCATAACAGCTTTTCTGGGGATGGAGACGCTCAGTGTCTGTCTCTACGGCATGGTTGCTTATCCATTGCACCGGGAGCAGGCGGCGCAATACCCGATGGAAGCCAGCATCAAGTATCTGGTGTTGTCGGCGTTGTCTTCAGGCTTTTTCCTCTTCGGTACTGCTCTTCTGTACGCTCAGACAGGTTCGCTGCATTTCACTGATATCAGCGCAGGCTTTTCCGCAATAGCCGGAGACGGGCCGGGTGCTGCCTATTTCGTCGTGGCGTCATTACTGATTATTGCCGGCTTTGCTTTCAAACTGTCGTTGGTGCCCTTCCACTTGTGGACGCCGGACGTGTACGAAGGGGCACCATTGCCAGCGACCACATTTCTGGCAACGATAGGCAAGATTGCCATGGCCGCACTGCTAATGCGCTTCCTGAGTATTTCCGGCGTGCTTGAAAGTGACGCGGTTACTCGGACGTT
>JBBSPQ010000025.1:0-10338 GCA_038258585.1 Pseudomonadales bacterium | reverse complement strand
TCAACACATCCCGCAGCGCTTCTCGCCAGTGTATCTGCGGGCACTCCAGCTCCAGCAATGCTCTGGATTTGTCGAGCACGCTATAGGCGGGCCGCCGTGCAGGCGTGGGGTACTTTTCGGTAGCAATGGGATGGATAGGAATCTCTCGCTCCAGCAAAGACAGGGCGAGCGCCTCTTCCTGAATGGCGACCGCGAAGTCATACCAGCTGGCGACACCGGCGTCAGTCCAGTGAAAAATGCCGTCGGGGGTGTTCTTTTCTATGAGCAATTGCAGACATTGCACTAGCGTGGCCGTCGAGCAGGGCGTCCCTATCTGATCGTCAACCACGTGTAGCGCATCACGCTCGCGCATCAGTCGCAGCATGGTTTTCACGAAATTGGTGTTGTATGGAGAGTACAACCAAGCCGTGCGCACGATGGTCGCCTTGCCGGGTAACAATGTGGCAATCATCTTTTCCCCCGCCAGTTTGCTCTCGCCGTAAACTCCAAGCGGAGCGACAGGATCATCAACGCGATAAGGTCTGTTCTTCTCTCCCCCGAAGACAAAATCCGTTGAGACGTGGATCAAATGCACACCATTCGACTTCGCCCAGCGTGCCAGGTGTTTCACACCCTGTTCATTGATGCTGTAAGCCTCTGCGGGGTGACTCTCTGCCATATCGACCGCGGTGTAGGCGGCGGCATTGATGATGAGGTCCGGTTTCAGGGAATCCAGTTTGGCGCTGACTTTGGACTGATTGGTGATATCCATGCCTTCGCGACCCAGCGCGATCAAGGTGTCCGATTCAGCGAGAGTGGAACGCATCAGAGTCTGGCCCAGCTGACCGTTGGCGCCCGTAATGACGATTCGTTTGTTCATGTACTTTTGCTCATGTACCTTTGCTCATGTCCCTTGCTCGCTTCCTTTGAGTCGCAATGCAATTCTTAGTCGTAAGCCGGCGCATTCGCGAACAATTTACCGTTTTGATCCTTGTCAGACAGCACGGGTTTCTCAATACCGCCCCTTAACAAAGGCCAATCGATCGCCAGCATGGGATCGTCCCACAGCAACGAGTGTTCGTCTTCCGGGGCGTAATAGCCCGTGCACTTATACACCATCTCTGCACTATCGCTCATGACAATGAAACCGTGAGCAAAGCCGCCGGGCACCCACAGTTGACGCCGGTTTTCTGCCGAAAGCACTTCCCCAACCCACTGCCCGTAAGTCGGTGAGTTCTTGCGCATATCCACCGCTACATCATAGATTTCGCCGGCCACAACGCGCACGAGTTTGCCCTGCGGTTTAGTGAGCTGGTAATGCAGCCCTCGCAGAATTCCTTGACTGGATTTACTGTGATTGTCCTGAACGAAGCGCAAACCGGGCAGAATGTCATCGAAGGTGGACTCGCGCCACGTCTCCATGAAGAAACCGCGATGATCACCATGGACTTTCGGTTCGAGGATTAACACCTCAGGAATTCGGGTAGGGATGACGTTCAAGCGGAGACCTTTCTGGGTAATTAACGACGCTGGAGTTGTTGAAGAATGCCTGGCAACTCATCGGTGAATGTTGCGGCGGGATTATAGCCCAGTTCCAGCTGGATTTTCTCACATGAGTACACGCTGTCGGTGGTAATGACTCTGTAGGATCGCAGACCAGGCGCATTTTTCAGGCGCAGTATTCTGCCAATCACCTCCAGCTTGAAAGCGCCCAGCCACAGCAGCGCCAAAGGCATATGCCAGCGTGGCACTGAGCGGCCAAGCGCACGACGGACAGAAACCTCAATGCCCTTCATGGTGTAAGTGCGACCATCAGTGACCGTATATATCTGACCATTGGCACGAGATGATTCTGCTGCCAGCAACGCCGCCTCGCATAAATCTCTGCTGCCGACCAGCGACAAACTAGCACTCGGCACAGGCAGGGGAGGAAATACGCCCTTGTCGATCAGCTTGATCATAGTCAAGAGATTACCCTGCATACCCAGCCCGTAGACATTGACCGGACGCAAGCAGCAGACCTCGATCTTGCCTGCTTCGGCTGATTCCAACAGCAGCTTTTCCGCGTCACGTTTCGCCTGCCCATACGGGGTCAGGTTCACACCAGCGTTCGGTTCTGCCAAGCTGCTGCTGAAAAACACGATACGACGCACCCCACAGCGCAATGCCGCATCCAGTAATCGACGCGTGCCTTCTACATTAACCGTCAGCATTTGCTGAGTGTCGTGCTGATTCACATGGGCATAGGCGGCGAGATGGAAGACGGTATCGACGTCCTTACAGGCCGCGTCGAGCGCATCAGTTGTGGTGATGTCACCCTGAAATACGCTACAGCCAACCGCATCTGGTCCCTCTGGCGCGGCACGGCGAGACAGTATATTTACTTGGTATTGTTTCTCCAGTAAACGCTGCGTAAGAGTGCGTCCGATGAAGCCGGAGGCGCCTGTCACCAGTACTTTCTTCATAGCCACCGCCAGCCGTGAGTGTGATAGAAGCGAATTCCTGAGCGCACAAACATGCCGATATGACTCAGCCCTTTCCGAGCCGTATTGCCTCCAAGATGAGCGATGTGCATCGCGGGCACATACGCGAGCGCACCTTCGGCATGGACTCGCAGAGACAAATCGAAGTCCTCGAAATAAAGAAAGTAACGTTCATCAAAACCATTCACTGCTTGCAATGCAGACGTGCGAAACAGCATGAAGCAGCCGCTGATAATCGGAATGCCCGTGGTGACTTTGTCTTCCGGCAGCTCCTGCAGTTCATACCTTGCCTGTCGCGTGGCGAACCATCGTTTCACTGTCGCGGGAGCAAAACCACGGAGCAGAAAATCCAACACAGAAGGGAAGCGCTTGCATACGTATTGCTTGATCCCTTTGTCATCCCGCACGTCAGGGCTAACAGCAGCGACCGACGGCGTCGCAATCATGTACCGCAGGCCGTGGATCAAACACTCCGGCGATAAGGTGACATCGGGGTTGAGAATCAAATGCCAGTCACCGACCGACTTCTGGATGGAGAGATTGTGGCCACGCCCATAGCCGATGTTGCCGTGGCCTTCAAACAGATGAAACTCGACCCCATGATTGCCTGCAAGTGCGCGAATAGAATCAGCCAGTGCCG
Organism: Pseudomonadales bacterium; assembly: GCA_038258585.1. Taxonomy (GTDB): domain Bacteria; phylum Pseudomonadota; class Gammaproteobacteria; order Pseudomonadales; family Pseudohongiellaceae; genus UBA5078. The sequence goes on along the minus strand of JBBSPQ010000025.1, from coordinate 7,236 downwards.
GGAACTGATTGTCAGGCAAGGTGTTATTGATGAGATCCAGTTGCGCAGAGCCAAGGACGCCCGACTCTCTGACGCGCTCAACCGCAGTGAGGAGCGATCGCACGGCCCCAAGCAGTATGTCGGGATCGGTGCGATAGATAACAATGGAAACAGTCAGGGAAGCTTGCAAAATGGAGTTGGTGGTCACTCTGAGCGATAGATTATTGTTCTACGAGACGGTCCCCAAAGGGAGTTCTGACCCGGCGCATTCCAGGAGGGACATCCTCATCCGGAATTCGCTGCGCCTGAAAGCTCTCGCGTCGCCCACGTCTTACCCCGTTACCGTCATTTTCGGCTGCGGCGCGGAGAGCGGCGGCGAATGGATTTTCCATCTGTACATCCGGGGTACCATTTTGAGTAGTCTGCTCGCCGTTGTTGTTCGCATTGTTGTTGGAATTGCCGTCACGGTCCGCCACCGATACAGGTGCCGCGGTAGCTAAAGCCAATTCGCTGACACCATTTGGTCTGCAAGTGACGCCTTTGCCTTCAGCTTCAATGCAAGGGGAGCTTCTGGGCGAACTGATCGCGACAGTGCGCGACCCCGTATCGACTATGCGAAAGCCGGGGTGGTCAGGAATATCCTGGGTGCTGCCCGGTGCCATGGTCACGTGCACGATTTCGCCATCGCTGGCAGCCAGGGTTACTTTGAACCTGTTGCCAATACGACTCGTGCCTATTAAGGTAAAAGCAGGATCACCTCCAGTGTTTCGTGGCACTTGATTTTGAGCTTCGTCCGGATTCACCTGTACTTCGCTTGCCACTGGCTCGAATAGAGAAAGGGAGGCATCTTGAGCATACAAAGCAGGAGCCGTCGTCAACGACAGGGCAGTGAAACTGATTAAAGTGGCCAGTTGTTTGTTCATGGTTTGCTCGGCGTTGCTGGTGCGCTTGGGGGTTGACGTTGAAAACATGGTACTCCTTTGACGATGGGGGTTCAAAAATTGTTTGCCCGCCCCCATGTATATTTAAAAAGCAGGTTCGTACAAATTATTTAAGGAATTAGTGTGCCAAATATTCAGGTTGTGTCTCTTGAAACTCACAGGAAAAAATACTGGAAACTGTCATCAGGTTACAAATTTGCGGCTCAAGATGCCGTTTGCCAAATTTCTGCAACAGAAGTACCTAATGCGGTCTTAGCTTTACCTCTCGCCTTCATGGAAACGGGCGACACATTCACCTTGGTCGCAGTGCAAGGGGTAGAGAGTGGCAAGAACCTATTAGTTTCTGCGGACGGACGATGGATGTCAGGATACATTCCAGCACTTTATCGAGGATATCCTTTCGTACTAGCCAAGACAGAAGATGAACAGCAGATTCTATGCATCGATGAAGACAGCGATTCTTACACCGAAGATCTTGATGGTGAAGCATTCTATGATGGAGATAAACCAAGTACTGCTATCACTGAAAAGTTTAATTTATTGATGGAACAGCAGCGCACGAAGCAAGTCACCGCTCGTATCTGTGCCCAATTGCAAAAGCACGGCCTGATTCAGCCTTGGCCGGTTAAAATTCAAAATGCTCAAGGCGAGAGCAACATCAACGGTTTTTTTAGAATCGACGAAGAGGCACTCAACTCACTTGATAAAGAAGCATTTCTTGAACTAAGAGAGATCGGAGCACTGCCAATTGCTTACTGCCAGCTCATTTCCATGCAACATCTGTCGTGGTTTACGAAGGCCATACTTTTGCATGAACAAAGTAGCTCCTACGCCATGCCAGAAGAATTGGATTTGGAATTTCTGAATGATAGCGGCAGCATAAGTTTTGGAGATGACTAATCCATGACGGAGCTGCAACGGATAACTACTGAGTACATTGACAGCGAAGATCGCATACGTCTTTCTGGTCAGGACGGTGACTCCGACGTTGTTGTTATCTGGCTGACCCAGCGACTATTAGTGCGCCTGCTGCCTCATCTTTTCAAATGGCTAGAACAGCAGGACTCTGGAGCAATCCCCTCCGAAATCGTGCAAAGTTTCGCGCAACAGGCGGCGCAATCTGAATTGTTGCCTGAGTCACCGGTGGTGACGGCGCCAGGCAACGAGGCGTGGCTGGCACAGTCGGTAGATATCGCACATGACGCGACAGTATTGAAAATGCAGTTTCGCAACACATGCCAGGAAGGGCCGACACTGTCGCTTCCCAATCAACAATTGCGGCAGTGGCTTAACATAATTCATTTGTTATGGCAGGGAGCAGAATGGCCAGACAACTTATGGCCGGAGTGGATAAATGAAAACCCTCCGGCGCCTCAGGAAGGCACCGGAGTCGCTGTTCACTGAAAATTATTTCTGAGGATTGCTCTCTCATTAAACATTTCCATTAAGCTATCTGCAACGCTTTGAGTGCGGGTAGGCGTTTCTCCACAAAGTCGTTCGCCTGCTGCGAAAGTTCCTTTATATTTTCCTCCTTAGCGTTCACCACCTCACCATTCAATATTATGCGCTGATTCTGCGCTTCCAGTATCGACCAGACAAAGTCCACCCATTCGGAGGGCTGCTTTTTCCCTACAGACAATGCCAGCAAAAAGAGCTGCTGAAAGCGCGAAACTGTGACACCCCCACCTGTAACGGGGCTAGCTAAGTAGGCAAATTCTCCGCCACTACGGGCTTTAAGAATAAGGTAATTGTTTATCCTATCAGTATATTTTCGGGCTTTACCAATCAGTGAATCATCCTGCACCGGAGCCATGTGTCCACCCCCAATCAGCACCGAGACTGCTTGAGTCAATTGCGCAAAACTGATGTTCTTTCCGCGCACTAATTGTTCGATCTGCCCTAAAGTCTTGGACTTATGATCCGCGAGCGAGTCTAGAATAGGTGAATAAATTTCTTCTGTCATATTCGCCTCACCCCGAGACCCAATGACCTTTAACGAAACGTCTTGGCGACAAGTAATCAAAATGACTTTTTGCTGCCTCCAGCTTTCTGCATGCTCGAGAGAATTGAGTTTTCGTGCTCCTTTGACCCAATAGTCCCGTCGGAACTGCTGATTTACCATAAAGTCTCGCACTGATTCTTTGAATAAAGGATCAGTAATCGCATTGAGAAATTCCTGTTGGTCCGGAGCCAGGTTGACTGCATCAATGTGATCGAGGAAATGGGCTGAACATGCATACTGAACTTTCGCCGACTCCAGCCACTTCGTCATCGTTGCGAAATGCATAGGATGCCAGTCGCGGTTAAAATATTCATGGGCAAGATAGTGACGATTTTGATCTTTGAGTTTTTCGATACGCTCGCTCACCAACGGATTGGCTCGCGCGAAGAGTGGGTTCGTCGCTAATAACTTTCTAGCGAATTCGATGGCGCCATCGATGCGATTAACAATTCCACTACCCTCGGCCCCTATAATTTCAGAATGTTCCGTCATTAGGTGGCGCATGGGTGCGAAGGCTGCCCACCCAGGCAAAGTGTTATAGCTTATGTAGAGAACCCCACCCACTTTCAGTTTTCGACGCACGAACTCAACAATCAGTGCTCGATTTTCATCTGAAACCCAGCTCCAGATACCGTGTAATCCAATAAAATCGAAGTCTGGCAGATCTTTTCTGGTTGCGAATTCGGAGAAGGATTCGTCATATAATTTTGCCCCGGAACCAGATACAGCGGCGAGTTCCTGGGCGAATCCTGCTTGTGCCGGATTAAAGTCTGTTCCATGCCATTGAACGACAGTCGCCGCAGAATGCAAGTTGGCACTCATTCCCTGACCAAATCCGAGCTCGCAGGCAACTCCAAACTCTGGGCAAACCAGCCCGCTGTTTAGAAATGCGAGCCTAACGCGTAGGGGATTGAGTTCGCTATAGTAGCCATACGTGTAACCAACATCGGCCACGTAGCCTGCAGTCCAATCTGTCATTCCGGAGTTCTCCTTTTTTGTTTTCCGCCGTCAGTAGGTTGGCACATTGTAGGGAAGTTGAATTGCCTTTGCCACGCGCGCGAACCATCCTGAAGTGAAACTTTTTTGCTTAGATTTCTTTAAGTTGGTTTACGGCTGCTACACCAACTGTGATGCAAAAAAAAACCTCGCCCCTTTTACAGGACGAGGTCTTTTCGATCTCAAAATTGGCACCTATTACGATGCCAATTACTATCTCATTTCAACTTCATTAGAAACCGATGTCGTTCAGAGCCACAGCAGCGGTGCCTGACAACAAGATGACAATGTCGCTTCCGGCTGTGAAGTCGCCATCTTTGTTAGCATCGATAAACACGTATGAATCGCCGCCAGCAGTAGTAGCAATTGCGACACCACGATCAGCGATTCCGTCGTTGAAGAAGTCAACAGAAGAAGTTGTCGCCAAACTCAACAGTGAAGTCGCAGCAACGATTACCCCTTTGTTAATCAGACCAGACTGCGCGTTACCGGTGAAACCAAACGCACCCAGGTCAAGAGAGTCTTCCCCTGATACGAAGTTGGTGATTGTATCCATACCGGTTGTGCTTAAAGCCCCAACTGATGTTAATCCAATCTTGGAATCAGCAGCTGCCTTAACTACGATCGTATCAGCTGCACCACCGGCACCCAGAGTAATCGTATCGCCACCACCCGCTCCGTAGAAAGCATCGCCAGCATCGTTACCGATGAAAGTATCAGCGCCAGCGCCACCGATGTAAGTCCCGCCAACAACAGCAAGCGTTGCTTCAGTCATCACGAAGCCTTTGGTATTAGCAGAAGCATCGATCTTGGTCAGAGTATCGGCGTTTGTAAAGCCAGCAGTAAGTTTGGCAGTACCAGTGATATTCAGGGTAGTTGCGTCGTCAATATTCAACTTAGTGATAGTGTTTGAACCTACACCTGTGGTTGTTGAATTGATCGTCACAGTCTCGACCGCATCTACAATCACTGACTGAGCAGTAACGCTAGCTGCACCACCGATACCAACGGTCAGCTTGTCAGCAGAACCAGTAGCATCTTTCAAAGCCACTGTTACGTTCTGTGCACCAGTGCTGACGGTGATATTAACCGCTTGTGTAGTAACCTTGTCGATAACTACGGCACCAGCAAGTGCGCCGTCGACATTTACGGTTGTGATGCCAGCAAGCGCCTCAACGTTGTACGTACCAGTACCCGCGCCAGTAGACAAAGTCTCAAAACCAGTGATCTGCTTGCCCGCTGCAACAGTCACATTAGCCCCGTCGGTGATCTGTACTGTGTCAGTACCGTCGCCGCCAGCATATGAGCTGTCTACGTTAAGGGCGATATTACCGAGTTTCAGTGTATCGTTACCTGCGCCGAGGCTTACTGTCGTTTTACCAGTACCAGCAGTGGCATCGATTGTGTCTGCGCCAGCGCTACCAGTGATAGTAGATGCAGCAACGCCGATAGTGGCTTTCAGGCCGCCAGTGTTAGCAGAAGCATCAACAGTTGCAACGGAAGCTGACAATGCTGCTCCACTCAGATCCAGAGACTTGTCTCCAGTTACTACCAGTTTAGTGGCAGTGGCTGACGTCAGAGTCACAGTGTTGGAAGCAGTTGTAGAAGCTATGTTTAATGTCTTGCTGGAAGCGCCTGTTACGACCAATCCGTTACCAGCATCCTTGAAGCCCGACAGCGTCAACGAAGCTGAAGAACCAGTGGCAGAAGCTGCCCAGGTAATGGCGGCGGCAGTTGCAACTGCTGTATTCAGCTCCAAACTTTGACCAGAGCCAGTTGTGACAGTACCACCATAGGCATCAGCCTGCTGAAGTTTAACTGAAGTAAGCCCAGTCATCGCAGCGGTATTGATGGGGTCGTTTGTATTTGCAGCAATAAAATTTATAGTTTCGACATTTTTAACAATAACCGGCAAGACGTTATTAGCACCTTGACCGAAGTTGAAAATCTGTAAAGTGTCGTTACCAGTACCGCCATCAATAAAATCCGAAGCTTGCACTGTGCCAGCCGTGCCGTTAGTCGCGAAATCTCCAATGATAACGTCGTCATTACTAGTACCAATGATGACGTCAGTTGCACTTGTAGTCAGCGTGAACGTGCCGCCAGCTATTGAGCCACCGTCGATCACAGCTTTAGCAGCAGTGACGCTTGCCGCTGTGCTATCAACTGCATCGATAACGTCCTGCAGTGCTGCGAGGGAAGCTCCGCTCTGTACTTTGTCGACAGAGTAATAAGTCGCAACAGCAACTTTGTTATCAAAGGAAGCAGCAGCTGCGCCGAAGATTGGGTGAGTTGTAGGCAGCGCATCCAGAGCGGCAAGCACGTCTACAACGACGCTTGAGCGGCTTGCACCGGCGTTCAGCATACCTGTTACTTCGACCTTGGCAGCAGCCAGATCAGTTGCACCAACAGTCGTGCCCAGCAGGTTATCGAGAAACTTGCTCGCGAACTCTGCATTGGTCTGGAAAGTTGGGTAAATGTTTTTGAATTCAGGGTGGTTCGCAAGGTTTGCGGCAATTTGCTTAACGCTTGAGCCGGCTTCTTTAGCTGCCACGAGGTCAGACAAAACATTTGCGCCTGGTGCAGCACCAAACATGCCTACTACCAGTGCGATTAATTCGGTACGAGCTTCGACGGTTATCGCCATTGTTGTAACTCCTTAAAATTTAATTCCAATTTGTTTTATCCGATTGCGACATGCCAATAGCAGCAGATGACCCCACTCGGTTGTGCCAAGGATACGCAAGTCAGCAAATCCCCCTTGTGACTGTAGTCACACTGAAGAAAATTTCCCACATTTCCTTGAAAAAACCCACTTGAGTGACACCATAAATGCGGACCACAAGCGGACATGCGCGGCGATAGTACTAGGAGTTGCGAATTATTACAAGCTGTTTATGGCATTAAAAGGTTGTTGTAAGCATCTATTTTTAAACAAATAGTTGACTGTTTTAAAATGGCAGGCTGAGGCCTATTTCAACAGTGCGGTCGCGGCTTTCGAAGAGCTCTATATTGCTGCTTTGATGTTGTTGATACAAATTCACCAGAAGTGCCAGATCTTGATACAGGGGCTGGCGATATTGTACCAGGAGATAGCTGCGGTGCAGCCAGCGATCGATTCCATTTTCCAAAAATTCGCTGTATCCATCGGCGTCCTGCAATTGCGTATGACTCAATTGCGCCGTTACTAACCCTAACAGAACAGGAAATTGCCACTCCAGATTAATTTGCCAGCCATTACGATTGCCGCCAGGGCGGTTATCGTTTAGTGCCGTGTTATTGAGTAGACTGAATTCAATGCCGGCGAGGCTATTTTTC